>CAZOGN010000010.1:0-4127 GCA_964579655.1 uncultured Lachnospiraceae bacterium | reverse complement strand
TCAATGAATGTAAGTGATATTCTTTTTGAAGGTATATGGGATATTGCTAATGGTGTAACCTTGAATTCATATATAGTAAAAGGAGATAAAACAGCAATAATTGATGGTGTTGTTGGATGGGACGGAGTACCTGAGAACTTGTATAAGAGTCTTGAAGAAATTGATATAAATCCAGAAGACATTGATTATTTAGTAGTTAATCACATGGAACCAGATCACTCTGGTTGGATAGAAAACTTTATAAAAATTAATAAAAATTTTACAATTGTATGTACAGATAAAGCTGCAAAACTAGTATCTTCTTTTTATGGTGACAAGGTTAATTTCAAAGTAGTAAAAGAAGGTGACTCCTTAAATTTAGGAAATGGTAAGGTCTTAAGTTTTCATCCAGTACCTAATGTTCACTGGCCTGATACGATGTACACTTATGAGTCAGATACAAAAGTCTTATTTTCATGTGATATGTATGGAAGTTTTGGAAAAATAGAAGAGCATTATTTTGATGATGAACTGACAGTAGAAGAAGTAGATATGTTTGAAAATGAAGCTATCAGATACTACTCAAATGTAATGAATACATTTAGACCTGCTGTAAAAAAAGCAATAGAAAAGTCTAAAGAACTAAATATAAAAATTATCGCCCCTGGTCATGGACCTATATATAGAGCAAACCCACAAAAGATAATTGATGATTATACGCGTTTTACTAAGTATTCAGAAGGAGCAGGTAAAAACGAAGTTACTATATTGTGGGGATCCATGTACGGAATGACAAAAAAAGCAGTAAACTTTGCCAAAGATATATTAAGAAGAGAAGGTATCAAAGTAAATAACTTGGAAATGCCTTATGAAAATGATAGTGAAGTTATTGCTTCTATATTTAAAGCTGCAGGCATAATAATTGCAGCCCCAACATATGAATACAATCTATTTCCACCAGTTGCAGCTGCAATGGATGAAGTAGGCAGAAAAAAAATAACAAATAAACTTGCTTTTAGATTTGGATCTTATGGATGGTCAGGCGGAGCAGAAAAAGAGTTGAAGGAAATAGTTGAGAAAAAGAAAATGAAATGGGACTTTATTGAATCTGTTGAGTTTGAAGGTTCTCCAAAAGAAGAAGACTTTAACGAAATTGAAGCAGGAATTCTAAAATTAATAGAGAAAATGAACGATAAAATTATAAACTAGTATTAAAAATCCGTGCAGTACTTACAATTAAAACATCTCCAAACATATGAATATTAGACATATTATGATAACACCTCATATGATTGGAGATGTTTTATATTCTTTATATTTATTTAAGAAATATGAAGTTGTTTCCAGACAATATTAATACTATAATAAAATAATATGTTTACAAGAGAAACAAAGAGGAATTGAGAGGAATTAAAATGCTTCAAGTGAAAAACATATCAAAAAAATATATTACAGGAGATCTGACTCAAATTGCAGTTAATGATGTTAGCCTTAATTTACGTGATAATGAGTTTGTTGCCGTACTCGGACCTAGTGGGTCTGGTAAAACCACATTACTTAATATTATCGGTGGTTTAGATAGATATGATAGTGGAGATATAATTATAAATGGTATTTCTACAAAGAAATATAAGGATAGGGATTGGGATTCTTATAGAAATCATACAATTGGTTTTATTTTTCAAAGCTATAATCTAATCCCACATCAATCTATTCTTGCTAATGTTGAATTAGCTTTAACTATTTCGGGTATATCAAAGAGTGAACGTAGAAAGAGAGCAGTAGAAGCCCTTGAGAAGGTTGGCCTTGCTGACCATCTTCACAAACGTCCTAATCAAATGTCAGGGGGACAAATGCAACGTGTCGCAATTGCCCGTGCATTAGTTAATGATCCTGAGATCTTATTAGCAGATGAACCCACTGGAGCACTTGATTCAGAGACAAGTGTACAGGTTATGGAACTAATTAAAGAAATAGCTAAAGACCGTCTTGTTATTATGGTTACTCACAACAATGAGCTGGCTAAGGAATATGCAAATCGAATTGTAAAATTACGTGATGGAAAAGTAATTGATGATTCCAATCCTTATGTAGTAGATGAAGAAGAACTAGAAGAGCCTAAACATAAAAATATGGGTAAAGCATCAATGTCATTTTTAACTGCCTTATCCCTTAGTTTTAATAATCTACGTACAAAAAAGGGAAGAACCATACTTACATCTTTTGCAGGCTCCATTGGAATTATAGGAATCGCCTTAATTCTATCACTTTCCACAGGTGTTAATAGTTATATTGATGACATCCAAAAGGATACTATGGTATCATATCCAGTGACTATTGAGGCCGTCTCATTTGATCTAGAGAGCATGCTCTCTAGTGGGCATGAGCAAGTATCTCAAGATGTGGAACATTCTCTAGATGCAGTCTATTCTAATACACTAGATTTAGAGATGGCAAGCAAATCAACATCCAACTTAAAAGAAAATAATCTTTCAGCCTTTAAAACATACCTAGATGATCCAAATAACGAAATACATCAATATATTGGAGAATACGGTATTGTTTATTCCTATGATGTCTCATTTGACACTTATACTTATGACCCAGGTGGTGAACTTGTCAATACTGATGGAAGTGGATTTAAAAATGATAGTTCATATGGTATGAATGATGGCACACAACAGGAAGGAATGTATGTTAATATGGGATTCTTCTCGTCTAGTAATTTTGACGAAATTCTTCCTGGTTCTGATGATAACTTAATTAGTTCTGCAATAATAGATAGTTATGAAGTCCTTTATGGAAACTGGCCTAAAGCATATGATGAATTAGTTGTTGTTTTAGATTCAAACAATGAAATATCTTCATCTACTCTTTATGAACTTGGGCTTTTACCTTCAAGCGAATATAAGGATATCTTAAAAGGAATAGAGAATGGTGAGGACATAGAATTTAAGTCAAAGAAATTCACTTACGAAGAGCTTGCTAAGCAAACTTTTTATATGATTCCAGCCAGTGATTATTATCTAGAAAATGATGATGGACTATTTGACTATATTGCAGATGATAAAGAAGAGTTTGAAGACTTATTAGAAAATGCTCTTGAACTTAAAATTGTTGGTGTAATTCGCCCAATGGATGCTGATTCTTATAGTCCTATATCAAGAAATATCGGGTATACAAAAGCTTTGACTGATTATATTATTGACTACAACAACAAAAGTCCTGTAGTTAAGGCACAAATAGCAAATCCAGATGAAAATGTAATAAATGGTATGAGTTTTGAGCCAGAAAATGATAAGGAAAAAGTGGATAATACAATAGAATATTTGACAGGACTAGGTATATCCGAGAAAGCAAAACTTAGTAAAAATATTTTAAGTATGGCCTATGCAAGCGACCCAGAAACTGCTGAAAGCATGTTAGAATTAGACGAAACCGAACTTGCTGCTATGTTAGATCAATACTTATTAGATCCAGAAGATGAAACATTACTCATGATTTATGACACAAACATTTCTCCAGGTAACTATGATAATAATTTGACAGCATTTGGATATGTTAGCCTTGACGCTCCATCATCTATCAGTTTATATGCCGATAATTTTGAAAATAAAGATACGATTTCTAGTTTTATTGAAAAATACAATGAAACAGCTACTACAGAAGACCAAATAACCTACACAGATTATGTCAAACTTCTAATGTCATCAGTAACTACAATAGTAAACGTAATTACCTATGTACTTGTAGCCTTTGTTGCAGTATCACTAATTGTATCATCGATTATGATTGGTATCATCACATTTATATCAGTACTTGAGAGAACTAAAGAAATTGGTATTCTTCGCTCAATTGGAGCATCAAAAAGAAACATATCCCAAGTATTTAATGCCGAAACATTTATTATTGGACTATTGTCTGGATTGATTGGTATTGGCACTACTTTATTATTACTAATTCCTGGGAATATGCTTATTCATTCAATAGCTGGAACCACTGATGTAAATGCTGCACTTCCAGCGGGTAGCGCAGTATTGTTAGTTGTATTAAGTATGATATTGACTGTTATTTCTGGTATTATACCTTCTAAAAAGGCAGCTAAGCAAGATCCAGTTGAAGCACTTAGAAATGATTAAAAACATAGT
>CAZOGN010000009.1:45176-50719 GCA_964579655.1 uncultured Lachnospiraceae bacterium | reverse complement strand
AAAAAAGGGCCACCTGGAATTGCATGCATAGCAAAAAAAGTTATTGTTACTACTAGAAAAATAGTAACAATCGCTAGAAGGGCTCTCTTGCCAATATACTTCACTAGTTTTGAATCCATTAAAAACTCCTCCAATTGTTATTTATATATATCTTTTAATCATTATACATAAAATAATTAATTTTATCAATTAATAGCTTTCAACTCAAGGACATTGTTCCTTTTTGGGTTATTGTGTCGATTCTATGATTGTTCCTGTTATTTTATTTCTAATTAACATTTTGAATTATAATGTAATCTAGGTCTTAATTCAAGTGAAAAACAATCGTTTCCTTATATTACCTCAATTTCTATATTAAACAGTGTTGTCTTATAAGCATAAAGCCAAGCATACTTCGCTTGACAGTTCCATTTAAATGTATATAATAGTAATATGAATAATTATAAATTTGATTTTCTATAGAATTTATGTTATATTTTTTTATTGTATTATGATTAATTTTAGATTCATTGAAACATAACAAACCAAGGAGGCTGTTTAAATGGGTAACACAGCAATTTTAAATTTTTCAAAAAGACAATCAAGATCAAAAGGTGCTAACAATACGTTAATAAATGATGGATATTTGCTAGCTAATATTGTAGAGAGAGGTAAGGATTCAATATCAATTGCTCTAAAAAAAGATGACTTTAGAAACTCACTTAATGAAAATGGAAGAAACTCCATATATACTTTAGAAGATGACGATAAGAACTCTTATACTGTTATGATAAAAGATGTACAGTTAAAACCAATAGTAAATGATTTTTATCATATAGATTTTCAAGTAGTCTCTCTTACAGAAGAAGTTACTGTTGATGTTATTATTAATATTGTTGGTCAAGCATCAGTAGAAGTAAAAGGATTCATTATTAACAGAAGCTTTGATTCAATTCCTGTAACAGGATTCCCTCAAGATATTCCAGATACGATAGATATTGATGTAACTGGCCTTGAAGCGAATGATACCATCACTATGGGAGAAGTTAACTTAGATAAAGTTAAATCCAGATTAGACGATGATGAACTGATTATATCAATCAGTGAACCTAGGATGGAAGTTGAAGATGATGATGAAGCTAGCGCAGACGATGTAGACGTTCCTGTAATAACTTCTGAAGACGGCGAAGATGAAGAATAGTATTTAAACAAATTGTTTAAATAAACATACATCCTTAATAAGCAGTGAGGAGCTAGGTAATTATTACTTAGCTCTTTTTTCTTTTGTTGACTTTTTCTTGTTTAGCCATCCCTTTAGTAACGAAAAACTCGTGTTTTCATATAATATCTTATAGAAAAACAGGAGGGATTTAGATGGGTGAACGACTTATCATTGATAACATCAATTTTAGTTACCACAATCTAGAAGGAGAAACTTTAGCCATAGAGGACATCTCTTTTACAGTTAGTGATTCTGAGTTTTTAGCAATTGTAGGACCAAGTGGTTGCGGAAAATCTACTCTTCTCTCCCTTATAGCCGGATTAATTATGCCCGATTCAGGCAGTATATATATAGGAAACAAAAAAAAATCTTCTGTAAATAATAATATTGGATATATGCTGCAAAAGGACCATTTGCTAGAATGGAGAACAACTGTAGGCAATGTAACACTGGGATTAGAAATTCAAGACAAGTTATCTAAAGAACGACAGCAAGTAATCGACAAACGGTTGAATACCTATGGGCTTGGCTCTTTTAGAACTGCTTTGCCCCAAGAACTATCGGGTGGAATGAGACAAAGAGTTGCTTTAATACGTACTTTGCTCTTAGAACCAGATATTCTACTCTTAGATGAACCTTTTTCTTCTTTAGACTATCAAACTAGATTAGAGGTTGCAGATGATATATGGGATATAATAAGGAGAGAGAAAAAAACCGCCTTATTAGTTACTCATGACATTTCCGAGGCAGTCTCAATGGCTGACCGAGTTATTGTGTTAACATCACGGCCTGCTAAAATAAAAAAAATAATTGATATAGATATATCCATAGAGGATAAAACACCATTTCGTACAAGAAGCGCCCCTGAATTTAAAGATTATTTTAATCTGATTTGGAAGGAGCTTGATCATGGTGATTAAAAAAAATAACACAAAAATATACAAAACTCAAATTAAGGATCCAAACACGTCCAGCATTCACAAACTTTATCTTATATCTCATTTCAAAAGGTTAAAGAGAATCCGTTTAAGACAAATTATTATAATAGTTGCTTTCTTTTTATTGTGGGAATTTGCTACTTTTTTTGATTTGTTGGATTCATTTGTATTTAGTAGCCCTTCTAGAGTTGTAAAAACCTTTATATCCAAAGCTTTAGATGGCAGTATCTTCTATCACATGGGTATTACTTTAGCCGAAACATTTCTTAGTTTTGCAATAGTTGGAACAGTTGCTATAGCAACAGCTATACTGCTTTGGTGGAATAATAGCATTGCAAAAATACTAGAGCCCTATCTCGTCGTCTTAAATAGTTTGCCAAAATCAGCCTTGGCTCCAGTCTTTATAGTTTGGTTGGGTAATAACATGAAAACGATTATTGTTTGTGCTGTATCAGTTGCTGTGTTTGCTAGTATTATAACCCTATACACAGCTTTTAATTCTGTTGAAAAAGATAAAATAAAACTAATTAAGACACTTGGCGGAACAAAAAAAGATGTATTGTTTAAAATTGTAATTCCTAGTAATATCCCAGTTATTTTAAGTAATATGAAAGTAAATATTGGAGCTTCCCTTGTGGGAGTAATAATAGGCGAATTCCTTGCTGCTAATGCAGGTCTAGGATATTTAATTATATACGGAAGTCAGGTGTTCCAGCTAGACCTAGTTATTATGAGCATTGTCATACTATGTATCATAGCCTCAGGTCTATACTATTTATTATCCTTACTTGAGAAAAGATATGGGTAAAACAAACACGAGTGGGTACTTCTTCTTTACTCACTCGTGTTTGATATTAACTAAGTAAATTCTTAATTTTCTACTCACCTATAATTTTAACTAAGACTCTCTTTGATCTTTTACCATCAAACTCACCATAGAAAATTTGCTCCCATGGACCAAAGTCCAATTTACCATCAGTGACAGCAACAACAACTTCACGTCCCATAATAGTTCTTTTAAGATGGGCATCAGCATTATCTTCATACCCATTATGAGCATATTGACTATACGGTTTCTCTGGAGCTAATTTTTCTAAAAATTTCTCAAAATCTCTATGAAGGCCTGATTCATCATCATTAATAAAAACGCTAGCAGTAATGTGCATCGCATTACATAGTAGTAAACCTTCTTTAATTCCGCTCTCTCTCAAACAAGCTTCAATTTCAGGCGTAATATTAATAAACTCTCTTCTCTTCATAGTGGCAAAGTACATTTCTTTTCTATAAGACTTCATTTTGCACCATCTCCTTATCTGCATTTTTTTATATCACTTTATTGTTTTTTATGTTTATCTATATTGTTTTTTGAGATTGAAAGTAGTTTAACTACAAATATAATAAGCCATAGAAAAAAAGCAATTATCCCATAAATCACTTCTATAAAAGCAGATAAGAAAACTCCAATTATCAAAATTCCTGCCCAAGTAGCAAACTCATCCCTTATCTCAATACTCATCTGTTTCTTGTCGTATTTATCTAGCTCATTTTGGGGAATCGTCTTATATCCAGGATAAAATTTTGCTCCTTTTTCTTTAATGACTGCAAAAAACACTGCTAATAATCCAAAAATAATCGCTCCAGTCAAACAAACAATTGTCCAAGTACTCATTAAATCTCTCCTTGCTATAAATCATAGTTTTTTTATCTTAGGTCCAATAGCCTTTTGGATAGGCTTCATAATTTTTCCTACAAGTAATGCACAAATAATAGTACCTTCACGAATTCCAACTAGTTTTCTAAAAAAAATTAACGATAGCACAATTCCGATAGTTACAACCGTAGTGTCCATAACCACTTTTACATCGGCAAAAGAAAGTTTCTTTAATATCTTTTGATTAACAGCTGCAACCATACCTTCCATAGGCATCTTTAACATATTAGCACTTATGTATAAACTCACACCTATTGCAACTAATATTATACTAATGCCCAACATTGTTAGTTGTCCTGCATAAGTTGGAATGTAAAAATCACCTAAAATATATTGTGCAAAGGTCACAAAGTATCCAAATATCGTGGCAAATAATATTTGCGCAAGGTTAAACCACTTGAATTCCTTTCTTAATATCAAAATTTGAACTATCACAAAAAGGGAGTAAATGATAACAACACATTTTCCCATCTCTATGCCTGATATTTGACTAATTACATAGGGCAGGGAACTAACTGGTGAAACTCCCAAGTTGGAATTAATTGAAAATGCAACCCCAAGGGCTAAAATCAGCAATCCCAAAATATAAATTAATAATCTCATTAAAAAACCTTTTGTTTTTGAGTTCATCTAATTTCCTTCTTTCGTGTGTTATGGGGGACGTTTCATTTAACACATTTATTTTTGAATTTCATAATTCTTAATCTCTTAAGCACTTGATAGTTATCAAATTATTTTTCAGGTTTTACTGCCCTTTGAACAATTCCTCTACCCACACCCATTACTCTACTTAATTGAACTATAGTAACACCAAACTCATGGTATATGTTTTTAATAATTAAGTTTCTTTCCTTAGGAGGTAAATTAACTATTTTATCAATTTCATATTTGTCTAAAATATCTCTTCTCAATTTTTCATCATTATACTTTCTTGTAGGATTGTATCCTAGAAATTCATCATCATTCTTTTCAATATTATAACTTTTGAACGCCTCAAAATCACGAAAGTATGATTGAATTAATTCAGCATCTATAAAGGAATTAAATCCATTGTATTTATTTATATATTGCCTATAGCTACTCCACTGATAGTCTTTTACACGATTAACTATTCCAGCTTTTAATGGGTTTTGATGAATATATCTTAACACCCTAAAAAAACTGTTTTGAGTTTCTATTGGTTCACTCTTAAATCTATTTTCAAACAAGTGTCCTGTCCTCTTGTATTTACTATTATGCCATGCTATATATCCTATAGAAATGCGCTTAACACTTTTACCAATTGGCTCTGACTCTTCTTTTATTAACAAATGAACATGATTATTCATAATACAATATGCATATAATGTAAAGTTTCCTCTTTCTTTTGCCTTCATAACATTATTGATAAATTTTCTTTTATCTTCGTCATCTAAAAAAATGTTTCTTTTATCAATTCCCCTTAACATAATATGATATATTCCTGTCTTACTTTTCCTTCTTGCTTTTCTTGACAAATCTTATCTCCTTTTTTATAATTAATATCATTTTATCATTTTGGAATATTTTGTCAAGCACATATTGAATTTAAGGGTGATTCTCTTATTATAAGTTTAGAAATGGGGCGAGATTATACAAAATCTCGCCCCAAGGCTTTATAGTGTGTTAAATGAAACGTCCCTTTAACACACTAATAACTTACTATGATTCCTCC
>CAZOGN010000009.1:38528-45076 GCA_964579655.1 uncultured Lachnospiraceae bacterium | reverse complement strand
AGTGTGTTAAATGAAACGTCCCTTTAACACACTAATAACTTACTATGATTCCTCCGTCGTTTGCATAGGTGGTACTGATACCTGCTGTTTCAACAATTAAAAAATCCTTAAACTTTATTTTTTCTAATATCATATTCTTTAGTTCTATTGCGCTCTCAAAATTATTGCAATGAGCTATTCCTAATATCTTTTCTTTAGCATTAATTACGTCTTCTTCGATTAATTTTATCATATTGTCCAAAGCTTTTTTAAATCCTCTTGCTTGGCCAAGCTTGCAAATATGTCCGTCTGCTGTTCCTGCCAATATAGGCTTTATGTTTAAGACTGATACTAAAATTGCTTGTACCCTATTTAATCTACCATTCTTGGCTAGAGTGTCCATATCCTTTAAGACAAATTTGGTTTTAAGTCCATCTCTAAATTTTTTAATCGTTTCAACAATTTCTGCAAAACTATTCTTCTCTTTTGCTAAATCCGTTAATTTCTTAGTTATTAAAGTCTGTGCAACAGAAGCACTACAAGAATTAATAACCTCAATGTTTTTTTCTCCATATTTTTCAATATAAAGTTGTTTTGCTAGCACGGCACTATTATAAGAACCACTTAAATTAGCAGATATCGTTACTACAAAAATATCTTCATCACCTTTCATTTCTTCCATATAAGCATCAGGAGATGGGCAAGATGATTTTGCTGTGGTGTGACTTGTTTTTATTAGCTTTAAAAGTTTCTTTTGATCAAAAGTTTCATCATCAACAATTGTTGTATCACCAACTTCTATTATTAATGGAGCAACTCTAATTCTATCATCATTTTTCATATCTTCAGTCAAATCTGTACAACTGTCTACAATTATTTTGTATTTCATTATTTTAGGTTTTCCTCCTTTAATTTTAACATATATAAGTTAATAAGAGTTTTATTTAGCGATCAACTCTAATATTTCGTTACTTCTTCTAAGGAACTTGGTCATTGAATCCGAATCAAGTTGTCTATGACTTAACATTGCTAGGTCGTATAATTGCTCACAAATCATTTGTATATTAGCTCCATCAGCATCTTCTAAAAGATACTTAACCAAACTGTTTTTAGCATTAAGTACTAAAGTTTCATCTTTAGGCAACATGCTAGCATCCATACCACTTGCGCTATATGCCCTCATCATATCTTGCATTCTTCTACTTTCCTCAGATAAGGTCATTAATGATGCAACTTTGTCATTCTTCAAGTTAAGCACTTTAACTTGAAGATCTTCATTGTTTAGCTTATCTTTAAATAGTTTGCTTAATTTCTCATTCTCATCCTTAAGTTCTTCTTGATTGCCTTCTTGAAATTCATCATTAATATCTGAATCAATTCGCTTAAATTGATAATCACTTTCTACTTGTTCTAAATGATTAATAAATGGTTGATCAATATTGTGAGATAGGATAATTGCATCTTTTCCAACTTCCTTAAACATCTTGATATATTGACTTTGTTGTTGCTCATCAGTTACATAATAAATCACTGTCTTTTTCTCTTCATCTGTTGATGCATCATCTAATTCTACCTTGTCATAGTCAGACAGCGAAATATATTCATAATCTAAATTCTTAAATATAATATAGTCCTTCATTCTGTCTCTAAACTTATCGTCTGATAAACAACCATATTTAATAAATGGACTTATGTCATCCCAGAATTTTTCGTATTCTTCTTTTTCTGTCTTATACATTCCAGACAATTTATCTGCAACCTTCTTGGTAATATAATCTGAAATTTTCTTCACAGTTCCATCATTTTGTAGGGCACTTCTTGATACATTTAGCGGAAAGTCTGGACAATCAATAACACCTTTTAATAGTAATAAAAATTCAGGTATTACCTCTTTTATATTCTCAGCAACAAAAACTTGATTGCTATAAAGTTTTATTGCTCCTTCTATAGATTCATATTCTGAATTTATTTTAGGAAAATAAAGTATGCCCTTTAAATTATATGGATAATCCATATTTAAGTGTATCCAAAATAAGGGTTCTTTATAATCATGAAATACATCACGGTAAAATTCTTTATATTCATCTTCCGTACATTCACTCGGATTCTTTCTCCATAGAGGATTTGTATTGTTAATTGGTTCTGGCTTTTTTAATACTTTTTTTGTTTTATTTTCTTCTTCTAATTCTGCATCTTCAACTTCCTCATATTCAGGCTCTGCATTCGGATTTTCAAAATAAATCTCTATAGGCATAAAAGCACAATACTTATTTAAAATTTCTCTTACTCTATATTCATTACAAAACTCATAACTATCTTCTGATAAATATAGTGTTATTTCAGTACCACGTGTAGCCCTATCTCCCTCTGACATAGAGTAGCTTAAGCCACCTTCAGATTCCCAATAAACAGCCTTAGAACCTTCTTGCCAAGATAAGCTGTTAATTGTAACCTTATCCGCAACCATGAAAGTAGAATAAAAGCCTAAACCAAAATGGCCAATTATTTCATCATCATTAGCCTTATCTTTATATTTATCTACGAAATCTTTAGCCCCCGAAAAAGCAATATCATTAATATATTTTTTTACTTCTTCAGCTGTCAAACCTATTCCGTTATCTATAAATGTAAGTGTCTTTTTTTCAGCATCTGCTATTACATCAATTCTGTATTTGTTGTCTTCAGGTAATTCTAGCTCACCCATTATATCTAGTTTCTTACATTTTGTAATTGCATCATTAGCATTCGAAACAACTTCCCTTACAAATATATCATGGTCTTCATACAACCATTTTTTTATAATTGGGAATATATTTTCTGAGCTTATGGTTAATTTTCCTTGTTCTGTAGTCATAAAATCTCTCCTTCTATAATTATATGTGTCAATAACAAATCAATCTTAATACTAATGGTTTTATTTGTCAAGCTATAGTTAGCACTCTTTTGTGCCGAGTGCTAATTGTTTATGACTTGTTTATACCTTCTTTATATATCCTTTATAAAGGCTCGCTAGCAATACCTTTCTTGCTAAAAAAATCACGCGTCATCTCACCCCATAAATTATCAAGACTCTTATCTAGAGTGAAAACATTCAAAGAACTGCCCGTTGTACATATTAATTCATCCTTTTCAAATCTGAAATTCAAAAACAAACCATTTACATTAGATGGTTCTATATTAAGATTAGATTTTTCAACTATAGTTTCAACAGATGCTTTAGGTAGCATTAATATAATCTTCATTGATAGTGGCAATTTGTTGCCTTTTATTATATCGAAGGCAATTGCTTTAATTTCTTTCCAAAAAGAGTGTTCTCTTCCCTCTAGTAATTCAATTTCATCACTTGAGCAAAACTCCTTGTATAACTTACCAGATATCTTGAATTTGTTTGAAGTTATAATCTCTAATTCTGATAATAGAAATGAATCAAACATATCATGCACAAGTAAATTAGACATAAAAGTTTTTAAGTCTAAGATTTTTAACGAAAACAATAGAATTCCTCCTTGTAAGTATTCATTTGAGCTTATAAAAACATCTTAACTAAGTATAAAATCAGTAAGTGTGTTGGATAAAATCCATAAAATATAAACTTGTTAATTTTAGGTCCTCTTTGCCCATTATATCTTTTAATAAGAAACAAAGAAAGCATTGCAAACATTTGCTCTAAACCATATAGGCTGTTAAGTAAAATCATACACACTATTAACATAGTTGGATTATTTTTAAATTTATAAAAGCCCCAGATCATTAAAATACCAACAAATGAATAATCTGTATATAGAAGTAATGCCACAAGGCATCCAGTCACTAAAACAAGAACACTCAGAGCAATTTGAGAAACATTATACTTGTTGACATTTTTAGTTTTAAAATATTTGTCTAAATTATGTATTATAGCTATAACTAATAAACCTATAAATAGAGTAAAATATATATTCTGATGGTAGATATGATCATTATTTAAGCCTGGCTCATAAAAAGCAAGATCAAATGGGATTTCAGAAATAAAGGCGAATATAAGTAGTCTCAATAAATATTTATTAATATTTTTTGTATGTAATAGGCCCTCAACAATTAAAAAGCAGAATATAGGAAATGCTAATCTGCCAATAATCCTACCAATCAAATAAAAAGGATGATCCATTGGCACTAATACTGCAGTCATATGATCTATTAACATCGTAAATATTGCAATTAATTTCAGCGTATATCCACTCATTATCTTTCCTCTTTCATAAGCATTTTACTCTTATACATGCATTCTCTTCTTAAGTTCATCTAGAATGTTATGTCCCTCAAACAACAATAAGGCAGAGAAGCTTATAATACTAACTGCAATACAAATTATAGAAGGATATAATACATCTATCCAGCCAAAAGCGATGAAAATAATAGGTAAAAATCCATAGATTATATCTAATAAAAGATAAAACAAATAATTAGCTGGACTAAGGTGCATAATATTCGCTGTAATAACTAAAACCACCATAGCTGCTACGCATACAAGAGGAATTAAATAATTAATAGACCAACCATTAAATTCTGTTGACCAATCCCAAAATACTGAAATTAAAGAAATAATTGCAACCTGCCATAATAGATTCTTAGGTATATTGTGTCTTTTTCTAATTGCCACAGCTAAGATAATCCACATGCTTGCAACTGTAGAAAGCACATATCTTGGCCAGTTAATACTAACTGGATATACTATATATACGGCAAAACTAGCCACAATAATTGTAATCGATATAAATATCAGTATTTTAAGAGCTAAGTGTCTCTTATATCTAATAGGTATGTTTGGAAAAACTCTTTGACAATCTTCAGTCATTGGCAAAGGATTTTGACATAAAGGACAGTTCTTTTTTTTGTCTCTTATATTTATTTTACAATTTTCACATTGTTGCATGATAAATTCCTTTCACTTAAGTAGTCAATCTTCCAACTCTTCAATATTTGAAGCAATATTTACATCAATTCCTGCCTTCAACAAAAAGTCGAATAAGTTGTGTTGAATGGCTGTTTCTATAAATGGGGAAGTGAGGCCAAGAGTTAAATTGTCATTATATGAGCAAATTGATAGTTGAGGCCTTCTTGCTGCGGTACAAATACTAACCTGATAAATATATGGATGAAGTTCTTCTGGAAATGTAAGCCTTCCAATATTAGAAACCCCTGCAGTTATTCCTCTTTCATTTATAACATCTGCTATACGTAATATAAGGTTCTTAATTGGCAGAGGCATAATCTTTGCTAATTTATTGTTTTCCAGAGCCATAAATCTATTAAGTTGATTTTTTAAACTTTCCTCTGTTAATTTTTCTTTCAAGGACTGATTTATAGTATTTACTAGTTTCTCAAAGGAATCTCCTTCTTCACTAAAATTATACTCTATTCGGATTGTCCCAAAAAAGTTTCTAGCTGATCCAGAGTCGAAATAATTCCTTAAATTAACTGGAACCGATAATACAATTGGATCTTTTTGCTGCCTTATAGACATGTCCTTGTACATAGAATATATAAAAACTGATGCTAAGTAACCTGTTAAAGTAGTATTATGTTTGTGAGCTTCCTTTAAAACAGCCTTAACTGACATACTTCCTTCTATATAAATATTTCTGTTGTCTTCTACTCTTGTTCCATTTATCCGATAAGCTTTTGTTTGCTTTTGATACTTAATCTTTTTATTGCCTGTATAATACTTTTGAAAACTATCATCGGTTTTTGCGCTAATTGTCTGATTGTATGGCATCTGTGGCTTATTATGTCCAAATTTATCCTTATGCTTTATAATTAAATAATGATAAGTCAGTGTATTTAATAACCAAATTGCTCCTGTTCCATCTGTCAAGGAATGATGAATCTCTAAATTAATTCTTTTTCCATAGTAAAAAACACGAAATAACAATTCTCTTTCGTCTGGGAAATATATAGGAGCACAAATAGTATTGTTCTCTTTTTCTACAACTGCTTTCTTATCAGTCTTTTCGAAATAATACCAAAACATCCCTCTTCTTAAAATTGTCAAGTAAAAAGGAAAGCTTTTCATAGTTATATCTAGGGCTTCTTGCAAAATATCTTCTTCTATATGTTCATATAATTCTAAAGCAAACCTAAATACCTTTGTATCTTTATCTGTACTTGTTGGCGGAAATATTTTGGCTGCATTATCAAGCCTTTTCCAATTTGTTCTCTTTCGACTTTTCAATTCAATCACCTTTATCTTCTAGGAATTCATTAATCTTATCATAAAACACTTCTTTTATTCTCGATCCTTTTGGAAGGGATAAAAACCCATGTAATGCGTCCTCCATCCTATAGACAACAACAGAATTTCCTGCTTCTTTTAATCTTAATCCGTATTCTTCCGCCTCATCTCTTAAAGGATCAAATTCAGCAGTAATAATTAAAGTGTCCGGTTGTTTACTTAGGTCTTTAGCTAAAAGCGGTGCTACCAAAGGAGAATTTAAATCTTTTTCATCTTCCACATAAAGTTCCATATACTCTCTTATTCTCTTGCTTGTTAAGACATAGTCTTCCCCATAAAGCCTAACCGATTCAAAGGG
>CAZOGN010000009.1:16867-38428 GCA_964579655.1 uncultured Lachnospiraceae bacterium | reverse complement strand
TTCTCTTGCTTGTTAAGACATAGTCTTCCCCATAAAGCCTAACCGATTCAAAGGGAGAATTTTCACTATAGTCATTATAGCAGGAAGGATAAAACAACATTTGAATATCAGGAGTAAAATCCGAAGTTTTCCTTGCTAACAAAGAAACTACTGCTGCTAAATTACCGCCTGCACTATCTCCCGCAAGAATAAGTCTTCTTTTCTTAGATTTTTTGTTGGCCTCCATAATGCTTGCTGCGATTCTCTTTGTAACATTATAGCAATCTTCCAATCCTTCTGGAAATGGATATTCTGGAGCCAGTCTATATTCCACCGAAACTACTACACAATTTGTCTGGTTGGCCATATTACCACAAATACTAGTATAGTTATTAACATTACCAGTAACCCAACCTCCACCATGAAAAAATACTATTATATCTAATGGATTATTATTTAATTTATCCTTAGGCTTAAAAATACGAATATCAACATCTCCATTATCTGTCTTTACCTTACGATCTATCATATTATAAAATGGTTTAAAATAAGGTCTTGAAGCAGTTATAATTTTTCTATGTAACTTATAATTTTCATTAATATTATAGTTGGGATTCGATAAAGCTTTAAATATCAACTTCCATGGTTTTGTAATAGACATGTTTTATCTTGTATAATGCTTATAAATAATCAAACACATACTTTCCTCCATTTTCTTTGAAACTACTACTTACAAAAGGGTATATATATACTCATATCTTCCAAAGTATACATACACCCTTATATTATAACATTTTTTATTCTATTTTAACACAGTTAATGAAACAGATGTCTTCATAATTATTAAATTCGCCTAAGCCACCTTAACCTGTCGTGGGTTCTCTGATATCATATTAATTTCTAAAATCTGTAATATAGACTCAACAACTTTTACACATAATTGAACAATATAGTAACAATCCATAGGTACTTCCTTTATTACCTTAATATATTCATCATGTTTATTTTTAATAAAGTCACATATTTTATCAACAGAATTAAAATTACTACCATTTAATAAAAATATATCCGTTTCCTTTCTAACTAAATATTCTTTTAAATAATCCATTAGTTTAAATTCGTAACCAATATGTTCTTTCATACTTCCTTTAAATATGGAGTTATGAGGAAAAGTAAAGTAATCAGCTATGTAATGGGTAACAACTCCTAAATGTCTACAAAATTCGCTGTTTATCCCTTGTGAATAATCATAGTTATCCGTAATCTCTAATATTCTTTCTTTTAAAGTTTCAAATGTTCCTGTAATTGTATGTCTTTTTGTAAAAAAAGATGGTGTGCAGTCTGGTAAAACACTTCCAAATAAGAATGATTTTCTATATTTTTGTAATTCCTCAACTTGCATACTGTCAATAAGGTATCGTGCTAGAGATAAGTGTGATTTCTTCTTCATTGCTACCTCCTAATGTAGCTTTTATTATGTCAACTCTTGTATTGTACTCTAGTTATAATTAATTATCAAGAAAAACTTTATAAATCCTTAAGATTTTACTTTTTTATTAACTTTTCTTTACTAAAATCCATCTCTTTTATTGACAATCACTTATAAAACATATAATATTGTATTAACTGTTTATTTTTAGAAAATATATTATACTAGGAGTTGATTAATTGGATACTATTGGGGTCACGCAGCTAATTACATTTATAATTTTATTATTACTTGCTGCGTTTTTTTCCTCTGCAGAATCGGCATATTTGTCAGTAAATAAACTGCGCATAAAAAGTTTGGCAGATGAAGGCAACAAACGCGCTATAAAAGTTTATGATTTATTAGAGCAACCTTCAAGGATGCTCAGTTCTATACTTATTGCAAATATTATTGTTATAGTAGCTGCTACTACAATCACAACAATGTTTACCCTTGATAATTTGGGTCCTTCATATGTTATACCAGCAATAATTATTATTGCATTTTTAATTATCATTTTTAGTGAAGTTACACCAAAATTCATAGCAGCCTCTTATTCAGAACAGCTATCCTTGGCTTATATCAACATAATTTTTGTTTTTATAAAAATCATGCTACCACTTTCCTTTGTTTTTAATGGAATAGCTTATAGTATTTTAAAGTTGTTTAATATCAAACCTCTTGAATCCACATATAGAATTACTGAGGATGAGTTGTTAACAATAGTTGATGCAAGCCATAAAGAAGGCGTTATCGAAAGTGAAGAACGTAATATGATTGCTAATGTTGTAGATTTTGGTGATTCTGTTTCTAAGGATATTATGGTTCCAAGAACAGATATAAAGTTTGGTTCTATTGATATGTCCTATGAAGAATTAGTAGAGATTTTCTCACTATACAAGTTTACGAGAATACCAATCTATAGTGACTCTAGAGACAATGTTGTTGGGATTCTTAATCTAAAGGATTTGTTTTTTAATGTTAAAGATCCAAATGATTTTTCAATAGAAGACATCATGCGTGAGCCTTATTTTACCTACGAATATAAACGTACCTTTGAATTGTTTCATGAAATGAAAACCAACTCTATTGCCATTGCTATAGTACTTGATGAATATGGTGAAACTGCTGGTTTAGTTACACTAGAGGACTTAATAGAAGAAATAGTAGGTGAAATTCGAGATGAATATGATGATGATGAGGAAGATGAAATCCAGTTTGTTAGTGAAACGGAATTTCTAATAGATGGCAATACCAATGTTGATGATATTAACGATGCTTTAGGTACAGACCTTGAACCTGTTGAATACGAAAACATCGCTGGACATATGATATACTTATTTGACCACTTGCCCGAAGAAGGCGAAACTGTCACTGAACAAAATGTAGTTTTAACAGTAGATTCTATTGAGAAAAACCGTATAAGCAAAGTTCGTTTGGAAATTCTTCCCGAAGAAAATCAAGATGAAGAAAATGATTCAAATAATAAGAATAACAACAATATAGATAAAGGCTCCACTGATAGCCTAGATGATGATGATTAATTAAATACAAATTAACTTATAATAATTAGAGAGTAGCTAGACCACTAAAGGGGACTAGCTACTCTCTTTATCTGGTCAGTTTTATTTGGGACTCCTTGTTAATGAGCTTATAATATTATATATTTTTTCTGTTGCCTTAATTGTTTCGCTCATAAAATAATAATTTTGATTACACTTCTTGCAATTAAAATTATTAATTAAAAAGCCAATTAATTTTCCACTTCTTAATGCTTCTTTATATTCTGCGTTATATGGAATTGTTGCAACATTTGATTTGTCTAATAAATAAGTCTGGGTTATTTTTTTTAGATTATAATAAGATTTTTTGTCATATTTACTAATTAGAATAAAAGATCTTGATAATATAGAATAATAGTTTTTAAAGAAATTGTGAAGTTCATTGGGGTCTTGTGAAAGGTTTACAATAATGAGATCAGCCTCATCCAAGACTTCTTTTGTGCCTAAAACATTGCTATTACCAGTATCTATAAAGGTTAAATCTGCAAATAGTTCGCTAGCTTTTAAAATTATTCTTATGTGTTTATTAATACCTAATTCAAATAACATTTTATTTGTTCTATTATCTGTAGAAATATAAAACAGACATTCACATAGAATCTCTTCAGTAACATTTTCTAACATCTTTACTAGATCCTCAAGACAAGGTTCCCTTTTATGATATGTGTTATGCATTAGTGACAAGTCATACAAAATGGAGTTCATACCAGTGTATCTTTCGTAATAATTCTTATTTTCACAAACATAGTTATAATTACTTTTAAAATGAATTAAATCTTTTATCTTATTCCTTTGAAGATGATTTTCAATAATAAGAGACTTAAAGGGATACATGTTTGAAAACATTATGCTGATGCACGCAAGATTACTTGTGACCGCACAATCATTACAGGAAGGACTCCAAAACGAAACCTTCATACTCTCCTCTCCTCTTTTTTAAGTTTTCTTTTTATATTAAAGGTCCTATCTCCATATTATTGTAAAGGAATTTTTTGTCAAGCCAAAGTGGCTACTTAATGTTAAGCGCTACATATTGTAGCGCCTTCACACAACTTAATTGCTTATACCATACTTCTCATAATAATCATCAATTGCTAGCTTTAACTTATCATCAATAATTACTTCTCCCTTATATGGCTTATTATATAAATGTTCTACCACTTCTTCCATTGTTACTATAGCCTTAGTTTTCATCTTGTATTTGTCTTGAATTTCGGATAAGGCACTTTTATCTCCTTGACCACGTTCACAACGGTCTACTGATACTATTAAGCCTAAGACAGTAACATCCCCTTGGGCTTTTAAGATTGGCATTGTTTCTTCTATAGATGTTCCTGCTGTTGTAACATCTTCTATTATAATTATTCTATCACCATCAACTATTGGACTACCTAGAAGAATTCCTTTATCTCCATGATCTTTTACTTCTTTTCTATTTGAACAGTAGCGAACTTCATCCCCATATTCTTCATTTAGAGCTATTGTTGTCGCTACACTAAGAGGTATTCCTTTGTAAGCTGGCCCAAATAATACGTCAAACTCTTCATCAAACTGTTCCTTAATTGATTTGGCATAATATTCTCCTAGTTTTTTTAGTTGGGCTCCAGTTCTATAAAAACCTGTATTAACAAAAAACGGAGTGTTTCTCCCACTTTTAGTTACAAAGTCGCCAAATTTTAAAACTCCACAATCAACCATAAACTCTATAAATTCTTTTTTATAAGCTTGCATATAATATTCCTCCTAATGTACGCATTTGATTAATTCATTTATATCATTGATTTTATATTCTTTCATATACTCATAAACACCATTTATTACATCTATTGTTGCTGTTTGGTTAATAAAATTAGCTGTTCCTACAGCTACTGCAGTAGCGCCAGCCATTATAAATTCTAAGGCATCTTCAGCAGTCATAATACCTCCCATCCCTATTATTGGAATGTTCACTGCAGATGCTGCCTCATAAACCATACGAACTGCAATAGGTTTAATAGCTGGACCTGAAAGTCCTCCAGTTTTATTGGCTAATACAAACTTCCTATTATAAACATCAATCTTAGTTCCAGTCAGTGTATTAATAAGGGATATAGCATCAGCCCCAGCAGCCTCAGCAGCCTTTGCCATTGCTTTAATATCAGTAACATTAGGACTAAGTTTCATAATAATTGGTTGTTTTGCATATTTCTTAACTTCTTTAGTTATATCTTCTACGGAGCAAGAATTTTGCCCAAAAGCAATTCCACCTTCTTTAACATTCGGACAGGAAATATTGATTTCTAACATATCAACATCATAATCTCCTAACCTTTCCACAACTTCAATATAATCTCTAGTAGTTTTTCCACAAACATTTACAATAATATTAGTATCAAATTCTTGTAGAAAAGGTAAGTCTCTTTCTAAAAAAACATCCATTCCTGGATTTTGAAGTCCTATTGCATTTAGCATTCCACTGGCTGTTTCTTCTATCCTTGGAGTTGGATTTCCTTCCCATGGCACACTTGAAACTCCTTTTGTCGTAACTGCACCTAAATCATTTAAATCCACAAAAGAGCTATACTCAATTCCTGATCCAAAAGTACCAGAGGCTGAAGTTATAGGATTTTTCCATTCAACTCCTGCTATATTAATCTTTGTATTAATAACATTATTCACTACGGCCTTCCCCTTTCATTTTTTAAGTTCTAAAATCCGAACTCTATATTATAAACTCTATCTTAAATCTCTATATCTCTACCATAAAACACAGGACCTTCTTTGCATATTCTTGTATTATGAATATTGGTATTAATATCCTTTTCTTTAGTTTTACACACACAGGATAGACATGCTCCAACACCACATGCCATTCTTTCTTCTAAAGAAATTTGAATTTTTATATTATTCTTTTTAGCAAATTCTTTTAAGCCTCTTAACATAGGCAGTGGACCACATGTAAATATAATGTCAATTTTCAAACCATTAGATTCATCTTCAAGTAAATTGTAAGAATTTATGGCATCAATAACATTACCTTTTACACCATTAGAGCCATCTTCTGTAGATATATAAACCTTGCCATATTTCTCAAAATCTTCTTTTAGAAATATCTCATCCCTAAAGCCTAACACAATATGCTTATTCCCATCTAAATTCTTTGTTAACTCTAATAAAGGCGGAATGCCTATTCCACCACCAACAATTAGAACATTTTTACCTTCAAGTGTGAAACCATTCCCTAAAGGCCCTAAAACTGAAATCTTGTCAGTTGCTTTTAGCTTTGAAAATTCATTTGTCCCTTCTCCTACAACGCGATAAACAAATCTAACAAGACCTTCTTCCTTGTTTAGCTCACAAATACTTATAGGCCTAGGTAGTAATCGAGATTCGTTATTACAATAAAGTGATACAAACTGCCCAGCTTTACTAGAAGTGGCAATTTCAACATCCTTAATCCACATATCATATACATCGCTTGCTAATTGTTTAACGCTAACAACTTCAACCTCTCTTTTGTTTTCCACTAAATCCTCAACTCCTTATCTTTTTTGAAGTTTATCTTATATAAATAAATTATTTAACTTGTTTTTCTAGGGCTAATCCAATTAAGTATATCAAATAATTATCATGATTTGAAGTAGTTAAAAAAGTTATTTAAATTTTGAGAATAGACTAGCTAATGATATACTTGAATAAGGAGGTGGCTTATTTATGAAAGAAAAAATTACAAAACTAAAAGAAATGGTTGATGCTTCCGATAATATTGTTTTCTTTGGTGGAGCAGGAGTATCCACTGAAAGTAATATACCAGATTTTCGTTCAGATGATGGTCTTTATAAAGATACTAAAAAATATAAATATTTACCTGAACAAATGCTGTCTCATTCATTTTTTATGTCACATACAAAAGATTTTTATGATTATTACAAGTCTGAGATGATTTATCCTAATGCTAAACCTAATGATGCACACAAATCCTTAGCCAAGTTAGAAGAAGACGGGAAGTTAAAGGCCGTAATAACCCAAAATATCGATAATCTCCATCAGGAAGCTGGAAGTAAAGAGGTCTTAGAACTACATGGTTCAGTTTATAGAAACTACTGCATGGATTGTGGAAAGTCCTATAATTTAGATTATATACTAGCCTCTATGGAGATACCAACTTGTAGTTGCAAAGGACATATCAAGCCTGATGTGGTTTTGTATGAAGAAGGGCTTGATTCAGATATTGTAAACAAGGCCGTATCATATATTTCTAATGCTGATCTATTAATCGTAGGTGGAACTTCTCTTACGGTTTATCCAGCCGCAAGTTTTTTACAATATTATAGGGGCAATAAACTAGTCCTAATAAATAAATCAGAAACTACTTATGATACAAAGGCTAGCTTAATAATTACCGAAAGCATCGGCAAAACTCTTAAAGAACTGTTTTTATAAAAACATATTGTATCTATTTCTATACTTGTGTTATTATTAGATAGAAAAACGTTCAAATTAATAAAATATAATTATAGATAGAGGAAGGAAAATACTATGGCACAAAAAAACCCAGTTGTAACAATTGAAATGGAAAATGAAAAAATAATTAAAATTGAGTTATATCCAGAAATCGCTCCAAACACAGTTAATAGCTTTATTTCTTTAATTCAAAAGAATTACTATGATGGACTAATATTTCATCGAGTAATTCCAGGCTTCATGCTTCAAGGAGGATGTCCTGAAGGTACCGGAGTTTCTGGACCTGGTTATTCTATAAAAGGAGAGTTTTCTCAAAACAATTTCCCTAATGATCTTCGCCATACAGCAGGAGTTATCTCAATGGCAAGAACCAATATGCCAAACTCTGCAGGTTCTCAGTTCTTTATCATGCACGAAGACTCAACTCATTTAGATGGTGCTTATGCTGCTTTTGGTAAGGTTCTAGAAGGTATGGATGTAGTAAATGAGATTGCTTTAGTTGAAACAGACTATTCTGACAAACCACTAGAAGCACAAGTAATGAAAACAGTTACTGTTGAATTATTTGGAGAGACTTATCCAGAACCAGAAACTGTTTAGAAAGGCACGAACATTCTTATGATTAAAGAAAGACTAGAAAAACTAAGAGACTTAATGAAAAAAAACCAAATAGATGCTTATATTATTCCAACACAAGATTTTCATGAATCTGAGTATGTTGGGGATTATTTTATGAGCAGAAAATACATGTCAGGCTTTACAGGTTCAGCCGCTACTCTTATTGTTACAATAGACGAGGCTGGACTTTGGACTGATGGCAGATATTTCATACAAGCTGCAAAGCAATTAGAAGGAAGCACAATAACTTTATATAAAATTGATGTAGAAGGCGTTCCAACCACTTTTGAATTTCTAAAGGACAATTTAAAAGATAAAGGTACAATAGGCTTTGATGGCCGAGTAATTAGTACAAATTATGGATTAGAATTAAAAGATGAACTAAAAGAAAAAGATATTTCAATAGTTTATGATAAGGATTTAGTTGATTTTATCTGAAAAGATAGACCCGCCTTACCTAGTGAGCCTGCTTTTCTCTTAGATACTAAATATAGTGGAAAAACACGTGCTGACAAATTACAAGCTTTAAGAAAAATAATGAAAGAAAAGGGCTCAACTAGTCATATAATAACAACACTAGACGATATTGCATGGCTATTTAACTTAAGAGGTAGGGATATTCCTTATAATCCCGTAGTTTTAGCTTATTCCATAATCACCTTAGAGCAAACCTTTTTATTTATTGACAAAGAAAAACTCAACAAAAAAATAATTGAGCAACTAGATTCTGATAATGTAATTCTAAAAGATTATAACGAAATTTATAATTTCACCAAAAGGTTATTATCAAGTGAAGTTGTCTTATTAGATAAGAATAAAGTTAATTATTCTATTTATAGTAATTTAAATTCTAATATTAAAATAATCAATGAAGATAATCCAACTATACTAATGAAAGCAGTTAAGAACTCTACAGAAGTAGATAATTTAAAAAATGCTCATATTAAAGATGGACTTGCCTTCACTAAGTTTATGTATTGGTTGAAAAATAATATTGGCAAAGAAGAAATTACTGAAATTAGTGCTTCCGATTATTTAGAGGAATGTAGGAAAGAGCAGGAAGGATTTATTGAATTAAGTTTTGATACTATATCTGCCTATAAGGAAAATGCCGCAATGATGCATTACTTTGCTACTGATGATACTAATAAGACTCTAGAAGCAGAAGGTCTATATTTAGTGGATTCTGGCGGTCAATATTATGAAGGCACAACAGATATAACAAGAACTATAGCTCTAGGACCTGTAGAAGAGGAACAAAAGAAACACTTTACAGCAGTTCTTAGAAGTATGTTGAATCTATCAAATGCAAAATTCCTACATGGTTGTATTGGTCTAAACCTAGATATTCTTGCTAGGGGACCCATATGGGATATGAATCTAGATTATAGAAGTGGTACAGGCCACGGAGTTGGCTATCTACTAAATGTACATGAAGGTCCTAATTCCTTCCGTTGGAAATACAATCATAAGAACACTAAACATAGCATTATAGAAGCTGGTATGGTTACAACAAATGAACCTGGCATATACATTGAAGGAAGCCATGGTATTAGAATAGAAAATGAATTGCTTGCTTCTAATAATATCAAAAATGAATATGGCCATTTTATGTACTTTGAAACAATAACTTTTGCGCCTATCGATATAGATGCAATAGACATAGACTATATGACAGAACTTGATAAAGAAAGACTAAACAAATACCATAAAGAAGTTTATGAAAAGTTATCACCCTATCTAAATAAGGAAGAACAAGATTGGTTAGCCCATTATACAAGAGAAATTTGATATAAAAAAACGGTTTGTATCAACAAACCGTTTTTATTATATATTTATTTATAAGGCACTTTTTATATCTTCTCTCATATCAATAACAGCCTGTCTTGCAGCATCTGCAAAATTAACTGCCCCAAACTTTTCATAGGCCTCTTGCTTGTAAGCTGCAATAATACCTCTTGAAGAGTTAACTATTGCACCAAGACCATCCTTGTTGAAATAATGAACTAGATCTACACCTCTTCCACCTTGAGCTCCATATCCCGGAACTAATATATATGTTTTTGGCATAATCTTTCTAAGTTCTTTTCCAATCTCAGGATATGTAGCGCCTACCACTGCCCCTATATAGCTATATTCATCTCCCATATGGGTTTCTCCCCAACTAGCAACCTTTTCTCCAACTAATTCATATAAAGGTCTTCCATCTATTAATTTGTCTTGAAACTCACCACTAGATGGGTTTGAAGTTTTGACAAGTATAAACAATCCTTTATTTTCTTCTTTACAAACATCTATAAATGGATTCACTCCATCTGAACCTAAGTAAGGATTAACGGTTGAAAAATCTTCATCAAAGGGATAGTATGACTTACTTCCTACCTGCACTTTACCCAAATGCCCCTTTGCATAAGCTGCTGAAGTAGAACCAATATCTCCACGCTTTACATCACCTATAATAACTAATCCCTTTTCCTTGCAATAATCAATAGTTTTTTTATAGGCAATAAGTCCTTCTATACCGTATTGCTCATACATTGCTATTTGTGGCTTAACTGCAGGAATCAAATCATAAGTTGAATCTACAATAGCTTTATTAAACTCCCAAATAGCTTGGGCTGCACCACTTAGAGTTTCACCTTTTTCTTCAAATGCCTTTTCCTTGATATGCTCTGGTATAAAAGTTAATTGTGGATCTAATCCAACACATATTGGAGCTTTGGTCTCAGTAATCTTCTTAACTAATTCATTTATCATTATAATAACCTATCCTTTCAAATATTATTTTTTATTTAAATACTAGCTATTTAATAAACTGATTTTTCTCAAACACTACTTCTCCTGCTAGCAGGGTGGTTTTAATCTTACCAACTACTTTAGCACCATGAAAAGGAGTGTTTTTACCTTTTGAATAAAACCTCTTGGCATCAATTTCATATTCTTCATCTGGATCTGCTATCACAATATCTGCTATTTTACCAACTTGCAAACTTCCCCTATCAATCCCTAAAATTTTTGCTGGATTATAACTCATCTTCTCTACCATTTGCATCGCTGTTAAATGCCCCGGCTTAACTAAATGGGTCATAGTAAGGGCAAATGCAGTTTCTAGTCCAACTATACCAAATGGTGCTTCCATAAATGACTTTACCTTTTCTTCTAAAGAATGGGGAGCATGATCCGTTGCTATTACATCTATAATATTATCTTTTAATCCTTTAATTAAGGCCTCTACATCTTCTTTACTTCTAAGTGGTGGATTCATCTTATAATTAGCATCATCTGATGGAATATCTGAATCTGTTAATATGAAATGATGTGGACAAACTTCAGCTGTAACAGGTAATCCATCAGCTTTAGCCTGCTTTGTAATAATCACACTGTCCCTTGTAGAACAATGACATAGATGAAGTTTAGCACCTGTATCCTTAGCTAAGAAAACATCCCTTGCCGCAATTATATCCTCTACAGCATTACTAATTCCTGGCAAGCCAAGTTCTTTAGCCTTATCCCCTTCATTAATAACACCGTCTGCAACTAAATCCTTATCCTCGCAATGGGCAAAAACCAAAATTCCGGCCTCCTTAGCAGCAAGCATCCCTTCTCTGTAAGTTGCTGTGTTCATAACAGACTTACCATCTTCACTTATTGCTACAATTCCTGCTTCTACCATACCTTTAATATCTGCTAAATCCTCACCTTTTTGTCCTATAGTAACTGAACCAACAGGAAGCACGTTAACTAAAGAAACCTCATCCACCTTTTTGTTAAACTTTTCTACAATTTCCTTATTATCAATGACTGGATTAGTATTTGGCATAGGACAAACGGTGGTGAATCCACCACTTGCAGCAGCCCTTGAACCCGTCTTGATAGTTTCTTTATATTCAAAACCAGGTTCCCTCAAATGAACATGCAAATCTATAAAACCAGGCATTACATACATGTCCGTAGCATCAATTATTTTATCTGCACTTACGTCTATATCTCTTTCAACCTTTAATACTCTATCTTCCTTAATTAATATATCGTAATTACCATCTATTTGATTTGCTGGATCCAGAACATATCCGTTCTTAATCAAAGTTAGCAAAGCATTCCCCTCCTTAAACTTTTATTTATTAATATTAAAGCTAATTACTAAGTTATTTGTATTTCTCTTTAAATATTATAGCTTAATTATATAGTTAAAACAATTCAAAAAACTCTTTTTAACTTAAGACTTATTTATCTAAGCTTATTACAAACTTAAATTATGTCTTGTTAAAAAGAGTTTCTTGAAAAAGTTTATTGGTTAACATTATTTGGGAAAATCAAAGCTAATAGGTTTAGTACCTGTTAATTCAACACTGTAATCATCTGGCTGACTACAAGCTACATAAATTCTGAAGGAATTTCCATCTTTGAAACGATTACCTTCTTCATCAACAACAGTAAATGCTCTTTCATTAATTTCGAATTCAACTTCTACTGTTTCATTACTCTTAATAAAAGTACGTTTAAAGCCAACTAAAGACGGATGAGTAGGAGTATATTTAGATTCTAAATCTTTAATATAAACTTGAACTACTTCTCCTGTATCAACTTTACCTGTATTTTTAAGAGTTGCTTTTACTATCACTTTATTATCTTCATTAGTTGCTGATGCATCTGTTACTTCTACCTTACCGTAAGTAAGTCCATATCCAAATGGATATTGGGGTGTCTTGTTTATATAACGATAAGTTCTTCCTTCCATAGAGTAATCTGTAAATTCTGGCAGTTCAAGAACTCCGTCATAAAAAGTGATTGGAAGTTTTCCTGATGGCGAATCTTGACCAAATAAGATTTCTGCCACAGCCTTACCTCCACGAGCACCAGGATACCAAAGTTGTAATATTCCAGGGAAATTCTCTTTTGCAAAGCTTAAGTCCATTGCACTACCACTCATCATACAAAGGATAACTGGAGTATCTGTTTCTGCTAATGCTTCCATTAAGTCTCTTTGTCCCTCAGGTAATCTTAAATCAAACTTATCTCCAGAAGCATATGCATTACCAGTATCACCCTCTTCTCCTTCAAGGGTTTCATCTAGTCCAACACATAGTACAACTACATCACTGTGTTTAGCAACAATTTTAGCTTCTGAAATTCTATCATTTTTATAAGCAAGAGGTTCTACTCTGTCTTCACTAAGTTGGCTTCCTTCTGAATAAAGCACTCTTACCTTATCACCTACAAAATCTTGTATACCTTCTAAAACAGTTATATACCTAGAAGAAGTTCCATGATAATTACCAATTAATGATGATCGGCTATTAGCATTTGGACCAATAACTCCTATAGTCTTTATAGTGTTTACATCTAATGGTAAGATATCATCATTTTTAAGTAAAACTATACTTTCCTTGCTAACCTTATTTGCTAATTCAAGATGTTCCTTGCTTTCTACTACTTCATAAGGTATTTTGTCATATTCAGTCTCGTCAAACATTCCTAAAAGATATCTTGTTGTAAATAATCTAATTGCTGATTTTGTAATAGTCTCTTCTGATACAAGACCATCCTTGTATGCTTTTAGTATATGCAAATAAGTATTTCCACAATTCAAATCACAACCTGCATTAATTGCCATAGCTGCTGATTCTTTTGCATTCGATGTTACACCATGCTTTTCATGGAAGTCTTTTATTGCCCAACAATCTGAAACATAATGACCTTCAAAGCCCCATTCATCTCTAAGAAGTTCTTGAATTAATTCAACACTACCACAACATGGTTCACCATTCGTTCTATTATAAGCTCCCATAACAGCTTCTACATTAGCTTCCTTAACTAGAGCTTCAAATGCTGGAAAATAAGTTTCTTCCATATCTTTAGCATTAGATATAGCATCAAATTCATGACGTATTTCTTCTGGTCCTGAGTGTACTACAAAATGTTTTGCACAAGCTGCGGCCTTCATAACATCTCCATCACCTTGTAGACCATTAACAAAAGCCACTCCTAAGGCAGATGCTAGAAACGGATCTTCTCCATATGTTTCTTGACCTCTTCCCCATCTAGGATCTCTAAAAATATTTACATTAGGAGACCAAAATGTCAATCCTTTATATATATCCCTATCTTCATGGGCTGAATATTCGTTATACATTGCTCGACCTTCTGTCGCTACACATTCAGCTACCTTATATATCAGTTCCTCATTAAAAGTTGCAGATAATCCTATTGCCTGTGGAAAACTTGTAGCTGTACCTGCTCTAGCCACTCCATGTAATCCTTCATTCCACCAATTGTATGCAGGAACTCCAAGTCTCTTAATTGCTGGTGCATCATACTTTAATTGGCTAGCCTTTTCTTCTAAAGTCATCTGAGACACTAATTCTTCTGCTCTTTTTCTTGCTTCTATTCTATTCATACTATTTATTCCCTCCATCCTATTATTTTCGTAAGTAATTGTAATTATTGGTTCAAGTATTTATATAATAGTATTAAGTTAATTATAGCCTAGTTTTCTACTTTTAAGTATAATAACATATTAAAAGCACCTTTTCATTTGAAAAGTTGCTATGCAATGACTAAATATTGCTTTTATCGCTAATGTTTTATTTCAATTTTACTAAATTTTAGATGAAATATTTTGATATATTGGTTTAATTTAATAATATTATTGATTTTTTCTTAATTTTATCCTATTATGATAATAATATGTTTAGCACTATTTTTGTGCTAATTATTAACATCTTATATATTATTGGTTTTATAGGAGGCATAATTATGATTGAAACGCTTAATGGAATACACGAAACAGTTAACTATAAGGCAGATACTAACATAAGGCTCTATAATAATAAAGAATATGAAGACTACCCAACTCATTGGCACTCACCAATTGAGATTATTTTGCCTACAGAAAATGATTATTCAGTTATTTGTGGAAATCATGAATTTAATTTAAGGCAAGGAGATATTCTTATTATTGCTCCAGGAGTTATCCATTCCTTATATGCTCCTGAAGAAGGAAATCGAATAATCTTTCAGGCTAACTGCTCAGTAATCAGTGGAATAAAAGAATTAGAAACTGTTCTTTCTTTAATTTCACCTGCATTATTATTTACACCAGAAGAATTTCCTTATGTTCATGAAGAATTATGCAATCTTCTTCTTTCAATTAGGGATGAGTATTTTTCAAATGAATTTTTATTTGAAGCTTCTGTATATTCTCAATTAATTGAAATCTTTATTATAATTGGTAGAAACCATGTTGAAAAACAAAAGAAATATGATATGGGCGACTTAAAACACATTGAATACATAGAGAAGTTTTTTTCCATATGCGATTATATCGGCAAAAATTGCACTACGGATTTAACATTAGAAGAAGTTGCAGATTTTGCAGGTTTTAGCAAATATCACTTCTCACGCTTATTTAAGCAATTTACTGGACAAACTTTTTATAAGTTCTTATCCGAAAAAAGAATAAATCATGCAGAAAAACTTCTAATTTCCCCTGATATGTCTATAACTGAAGTTGCATTACAATCAGGATTTACAAGTCTTTCTGCATTTAATAGGATGTTTAAAATTATTAAATCTTGCACACCTACAGAATATAGGTGTATGTATTCCATGGAAGCCTTCTAATGCTATTGGCCGTAGTATGCATCAGAACCATGCTTTCTATAATAGTGTTTATCAAGTAAATATTGTGACACCCTTGGGGCTTGCGGATTAAGTGTCATTGTCTTGTAAGCCATTTCCGACACCTTTTCTAATACAACAGCGTTATAAACTGAGTCTGCTGGAGTCTTGCCCCAAGCAAATGGTCCATGGTTTTTCACAACTATACCGGGTACTTCCATGGGATTTTTATCTGCTATTGTCTCTATAATTACCCTACCTGTATTTAATTCATAATTATCATTTATCTCTTCCTTGCTAAGTTCTCTTGTACATGGAATATCTCCATAAAAATAGTCTGCATGAGTTGTTCCAAAGGCTGGTATGGAAAGTCCAGCCTGGGCAAAGCTTACCGCCCAGGTAGAATGAGTATGAACAACACCACCAATTTCAGGATATTTCTTATATAATTCAATATGGGTTTCCGTATCTGAAGAAGGATTGTAGTGGCCTTCTACAAGCTTGCCATCCAAGTCAACCACTACCATATCTTCTGGCTTCATTGTTTCGTAATCCACTCCACTTGGCTTTATTACTACTAAACCACTTCCCTTATCTATTCCACTAACATTACCCCAAGTGTATATGATAAGTCCTTTTTCCTTTAGCTGAATATTTGCATCAAAAACTTCTTTTTTTAACTTTTCTAACATAAATCCTCCTTCAAATCACTAGAATTTATCATGGATTCCTTCTATAGCTGCTCTTTCTATAATTAAGCCTTCATTATAACGCTCCATAAACTTCTCATAACCTTTTATATCATCTTCGTCTGCTTCCATAATGCTAACAGTTTTGTCTGCGAAAACGCGATTAGTTAGGTAGTCATCCAAACTTTCATCCTTGTCTTTTTTAAGCATATAACTTGCAAGTAAGGCAATGCCCCAGGCTCCACCTTCACCAGCTGTATCCATGATAGCAACCTTAGAATTAGTTGCTGCTGCCATAATTCTTTGACCTACACCTTTCGTCTTGAAAAATCCTCCATGACCAGTAATTTGATCTATTTTTACATTTTCTTCTTTAGATAAAATATCTAATCCAATCTTTAGCGCTCCTAAAGATGTATATAAATGAGTTCTCATAAAGTTAGCTAAATTAAACTTATCATTTGCTGTCCTCACAAATAGAGGTCTTCCTTCCTCGAATTTAGTAATAGGTTCACCCGAAAAGTAACAATATGATAACAGTCCACCACAATCAACATCACCCTCTAGAGCCTTATTAAAGAGAAGCGAAAACAATTGATTCATATCTATATCTGAACCTATTAATTCTGCAAACTCTTTGAATATTGAGACCCAAGCATTAATATCTGATGTACAGTTGTTACAGTGAACCATGGCAACAGGATCACCGCTAGGAGTAGTTACTATATCTATCTCTTTATGAACACTTTTTAATTCTTCTTCCATAACTAGCATGGCAAACACACTAGTTCCTGCAGAAACATTACCTGTTCTTTTTGTCACACTATTAGTTGCTACCATTCCAGTTCCTGCGTCTCCCTCAGGAGGGCAAAAAGGAATTCCTGCTCGTAAGTTTCCACTAGGATCTAGTAATTTCGCTCCCTCTTTTGTCAACTCACCTGCATATTCTCCAGCAAGTAAACACTTTGGAAATATATCTTTCAGCCTCCATAAAAAACCTTCTTTTTCAACAAGTTTATTAAATTGATCGATCATATTTTGATTAAAGTCTTTTGTTTTTGAATCTACCGGGAACATCCCAGCACAATCACCTATACCTAAAACCTTTTTACCTGTAAGTTTCCAATGTACATAGCCTTCTAAGGTAATTAGATAGTTTATGTCTTTTACATGACTTTCTTTGTTTAAAATAGCTTGATACAAGTGTGCAATACTCCATCTTTGGGGAATATTGTAGTCAAAAAGATTAGTTAGCACATCAGAAGCCTCTTCTGTAATCGTGTTTCTCCAAGTACGAAAAGGTACCAGTATCTCTTCTTCTTTATCAAATACCATATATCCATGCATCATAGCACTAAAGCCAATTGCTCCAATTGTTGTAATTGTTACATCATATTTCTTCTTAACATCTTCAGCTAGGCTTTTATAGCTTCCTCTAACACCTTGCCAAATATCCTCTATGTTATACGTCCAAATATTATCAACTAATCGATTCTCCCAATCATGATTACCTACTGCAATTGCATCATAATTTTCATCCATTAAAACGGCTTTTATTCTTGTTGAACCAAGTTCAATACCAAGTGTTGTTCTTCCGTCTACTATTTCTTGTTTTTTTTCTATATCACTACTATTTCTCAAGAAAAATCCCTCCATTCAAAGCAATATAATTAAAAGGAAATACTGTTCCATCTTAGTTCATTTTTAAGTTCTCTAATCTTTGTATCCTTATCAATATAAACAGCTTCAATATCCATAGCTGCTGCCCAATCACCCATTTGTTCAGCATTAAGGTCATAACTAAAGGCAGTATGGTGAGCTCCACCTGCTAATATCCATGCTTCTGCTCCAACTTGTAAATTAGGTTCTGGTCTCCAAAATGCAGATGCTACAGGAAGATTTGGCATTTCAACATTCTGTGGCAAACACTCAACATCATTAATAATCAAACGGAATCGATTACCTAAATCTATTAATGAAGTGGCAACTGCCTTGCCTGGCTTTGAAGTAAACACTAGACGCGCTGGATCTTCCCTATTTCCCATAGAAAGCGGGCTAACGCGCATTCCTATATCTTCATTGGCAATTGATGGACAAACCTCTAACATATGAGCTTGTAAAATACCTTCATTACCAGGAACAAGATTATAAGTATAGTCTTCCATAAATGAAGTTCCTTTAGAATTCTTTATATCTTGCGTCATAATCTTCATCAAACGAACCATGGCTGCTGTTTTCCAATCACCTTCTCCACCAAAACCATATCCTTTTTCCATTAGCCTTTGAATAGCTAGACCTGGTAATTGTTTCAAACCTGTTAACATATCGAAGTTGGTAACTATGGCATGATAGTTTCCTTCTTGCATAAACTTCTCAAAGCCTAATTCAATCTGTGCCTGAACAGCTACATGATTTCTAAATTCCTTAGGATCTCTGTCATCTAATATAATGTTATATTTGCTATAATACTCATCAATTAAGGCTTCAACATCACCCTTTGATACTTGATTAACATATTCTGCAACATCACCCATGGTATGTGCATCAATTTCCCAACCAAACTTTATTTGTGCCTCTACTTTATCACCCTCAGTAACAGCTACATTTATCATGTTGTCGCCTAGACGTAGAACACGAATATGACTACTTTCAATAACACCTATCGCTGTTCTCATCCAAGATGATATTTTTTCTAGAACTTCTTCATCTTCCCAATATCCAACCACTATCTTTCTTTCAATTCCCATACGGCTAACAAGATGACCATATTCTCGGTCCCCATGGGCAGATTGATTTAAATTCATAAAGTCCATATTAATTGTGTCATAAGGAATCTCCCTGTTGAACTGAGTATGAAAATGAAGAAGAGGCTTTCTATATTCCTGTAATCCTAATATCCATGATTTTGCAGGAGAAAAAGTATGCATCCAAGTAATAACTCCTGCACATTCTTCATCATTATTTGCCTCATTAAAAGTTTTACGAATTGATGTATTATCAATTAAAGTTGGCTTTAACACAACTTTAAATGGTAGAACCCCGGACTTATTCAGGCCTTCTACCATTATCTTTGAATGCCTATCTACTTCTCTTAGTGCTTCATCTCCATATAAAGATTGTGAACCAGTTGCAAACCAAAACTTATAATTCTTTTTCTGTAACATATTTCTACCTCCATTTATGATTTATTTGAATAGTTAAAAATACTTATCTGTCTGGAAAATCTATCAAACTCTCTTAACTGAATCCCTAACACTAATTGTTGGCAAAAACTTATGACTTCCATCAAAATTATAATCTTCAATTATTTTCAACAAGTTTTCTGCTGCCTTTTTACCTAACTCTTTAACAGGATAGGCCACAGAAGTAAGTGGCAATTCAGATAAAGTCGCTAAGTCTGAATCATCAATACTTACTAAAGATAATTGCTCTGGAACTCGAATATTATTATTCTTACAAATATTAATTATTGATATAGCCACCTCATCGTTGTAGCACACACAAGCAGTGCAACTTTTTATCCTATTTAATATTCTCATTTCATTATCTTTCATGTTATTAGTATCTTCTGTATCAATCCATATAATATTATCATCATATACTGTTAAATTAGCTTCTTGCATTCCCTCCATATATCCAGAGTATCGAAGATGCCCCTGCAAGTCATCGGATTTGAATATACCCGCTATCTTAGTGTGGCCTGCTTCAATTAAATGATTAACTGCAAGTAAGCCTGCTTTTTTGTCATCCATTGCAACATAAGGCAAATCTAACTGCGGATAATAGCTATTAATAAAAATTAAAGGCAGTTTTTCTTCAATGATTTCTTGATATAGTTCAACATTGGGATTTGGTAGGGCACTTTTGGTTGGCTCAATGATAATTCCATCAACAACATTGTTATCTAAAAACTTTTTAAGAATAGAGAATTCTCCTTCTTGTGTGTTATTAGTAAATGCAATTTGTGTAAAAAATCCTGCATCTGAAATAACTCTCTCCATCTCCTTAATAACACTAGGAAAGATATATCTATCAACATAAGTAGTAACTACAGCTATATTTAATGTTTTTTTTCTCTTTTTCTTTTTCTTTTTAGTAATGTATGTTCCACTTCCCTGCACACTTTCAACAATTCCTTCTTGTTCTAGTTTACTTATGCCGTGACGAATTGTTTGCCTACTCATTGATAACATGGAACTTAGCTGGTTCTCAGAATATAATTTATCTCCTGCCTTTAATTCTTCTGATTCTATTCCTTCTTTAATCCATTTAACCACTTTCATGTATTTAGGTAGTTTTTCAGCCATTATTCGTATCTCCTCTTAATATATTCCTCTTTATTATTCTACTTTAAAGATATCAAGAACACTATAACTTGTCAATACATCTTTTTGTATTTCTAGGTAATCTTACAAGCCTGTACGTACAATTAATCAAAATACTATGCCCCTTAAGTCTTGTTCTATAACTAAAAATTAATAAGACTTAAGGGGCATAGCTGAAAAGAAGAGGTTGTATACTAACTATTAATTAAATAATCTTATCTTGCCACTCCATATACTTCTATCTCATATAAGGAATATCCATATGGTAAGGCTCTTTGAACACCTTGGAATTTAACATATCTTGCATTTACTGCTCCAATATTAATTGTTTCAATTCCACCCAACTTGCATTTCCTCCATTGAAAATCGGCATAACAAATCCATAACTAGCAGAATCAACCCCAGAAGCAGTTATAACTGGTCCATCTGCTGCAGAATAATAATTCATAGAAGTTATAGTTGTTTGGGCAGCTTCAGCTACTAAAATACTACTCAGTGATAAAAGCAAACTACTAAAAGTCATACTTATTACCAAAACTAAACTTAATAGCTTTTTTTGCAAACAAGTCTTGTTTGTCTTCCTGTTCTTCATTATAACGACCTTACCTTTCTCCTTAACCAATAATCTTTTTAGTTTTTTAGCCTAAAATTACATACATAAATATGAACGAGTTACTTGTAAAACCAGACATTATTGCAATAATGTATTTTTATTATATGAAGTGTGGTTAAAGAAAAAAGTGATTTTGTTTATAAAAGAATCTCTTTTTTTTATTCAATAGGATAAACTTACCTATTAGACAAAAACACCTTATATCTTAATAGATTTTAATATCTAGTAAGATATAAGGCAGTAT
>CAZOGN010000009.1:2905-16767 GCA_964579655.1 uncultured Lachnospiraceae bacterium | reverse complement strand
AAAAACACCTTATATCTTAATAGATTTTAATATCTAGTAAGATATAAGGCAGTATTAAAAAATATATTTGTTAAGTCTCTCTTTTTAAAACTAAGATTCTAATAAAAACTTAGATTTGGGTTGCTTACACACAGGACACAACCAGTCATCAGGTAATTCTTCAAATGGTGTGTCTTGGTCATAAACATAATGGCATACTGTACATATATAAACCTTGTCCTCGGTATCATTATATGTTTTATTTACAGTTCTTCCACTCTTTATGGCCCTATAATCAGCATATGTCATTGGCTGTCCTTCTTCTAGATTCCCGCCGTCCACTACGTCACATATAAACAGATAGTGGGTTCCCATATCCAAAATCGAAGTAACCTCAAGGCTCATGTAAGCTATTGTATGTTTTTTTAGATAGGGATTGCTATTCTTATCAGTTTTATATTCTATATTATCAAACTTATCATAGTCTCTACCACTTCTCATACCAAATGAGCTTATTAAATCCAATGGACAATCAAGGGATAAAACCGAAACGCTTAGACTTCCTTTTTTTCTAATTAATTCTGTTGTAAGATTTTCTTTCATCATAGTAACATTCATAACCATTGGTTCTGAAGTTGCCTGTACAGCTGTATTAATAATACATCCATTCTTCTTTCCCTCTTCTTCAACTCCAGCAACAAAAAGGCCGTAGGTAAGTTTAAACAAACTAGTTTTGTCCATAATTCATTTTCTCCTTCTTTATATTTCTAAATCTATGTTTGAATTTAACACATTTACTATAGGTCGTCAATAACTAGAGATGATGACTAGTAAAAATAACTAGACTTTACCTCTGTAAAATGTTAAAATGTTAAATGATTGATATCTTGAAATGGCAAATGATTAATATCTTGACAGGAGATGAATTTATGAATAGTAAAATCAAAACCCCTGCAGTAGACCAGTTATTTGAAGCAATTTTAACTCTTAAGAACGAAGAAGAGTGTTATCTTTTCTTTGAAGACATATGTACTGTGAATGAAATATTATCCTTATCACAGCGTTTTGAAGTGTCGCGTATGCTTAGAAACAAGAATACTTACTTAGAAATTGCAGACAAAACAGGAGCTTCTACCGCTACAATTAGCAGGGTTAATCGTTCTTTAAATTATGGTAATGATGGTTATGATATGGTCTTTTCAAGGCTAAAAAGCGAAAACGATAACGATAACAATATTTCTGATAACAAATCCAAATAATACTCTAACAGAGTGATTTAATTACCAAGAAAGAGTTTTGATTGTGAAACTCTTTCTTGTTTTGTCCTAAGTTGCTTTTCTTGTATCACATTCTTTTTCATGTTATAATTGAAAAGGTTAAATCAACAAATATATCCATAAATTATACATAAGTAGGTGAATAAATGAGTATATATGATAGCCTTAATACCCAACAGCAAGAAGCAGTTAAACACAACAAGGGACCTTTACTAATCTTAGCAGGTGCTGGTTCAGGAAAAACCAGAGTTCTTACACATAGAATTGCTTATTTAATGGAATATCACGATGTAAGCCCTTGGAATATCCTTGCAATTACTTTTACAAACAAGGCTGCTGATGAAATGCGTGAAAGAGTAGATGATTTAGTAGGTTATGGCGCACAAGGCATGTGGGTTACTACTTTTCACTCCTCCTGTTACCGCATATTAAAACAATGGATTGAAAGACTTGGATACGATAAAAACTTCACGGTTTATGACGGCGATGATCAAAAATCATTAATTCGTGAGGTTTGTAAATACCTTGATATTGATACTAAGATTTTAAAAGAGAGAACTTTAATATCAATTATATCTTCTGCAAAGGATGAACTTATAACATCTGAAGCATTTGCAAAACAAGCAGAAGGAGATATACAAAAGGAAAGATATGCAAAGGTTTATACTGAATACCAAAAACGTCTAAAAGGTAATAATGCACTTGATTTTGATGATTTAATATTTAAAACAGTAGAATTATTACAGACAGATGAAGAAGTTCGTAACTACTATCATAATCGTTTTAAATATGTTTTGGTGGACGAATATCAAGATACTAATCATGCCCAATTTACTTTAGTTAAACTATTAGCTGATGCCCCTAATGATAATGGTGAAAAAGAACATAACCTATGTGTTGTAGGTGATGATGATCAGTCCATTTATAAGTTTCGTGGAGCAAATATATATAATATTTTAAACTTTGAAAAGGAATATCCTCAGGCAAAAGTAATAAAACTAGAACAAAATTACCGCTCAACAAAGAGCATACTAAATGCAGCTAATGGAGTAATAAAAAACAATGTCGGTCGTAAGGAAAAATCTCTATGGACAGATAATGCAGAAGGATCTCCTATTATTTTCACAACCTTTGAATCTGATTATGATGAAGCTGAAGGTGTTGCAAATGAAATCTACGAAATAGTATCAAAAGGGGAAGCAAATTATAGTGACTTTGCAATTTTATATCGTACAAATGTGCAGTTTCGTGTATTTGAAGAAAAACTGTTATTTAGAAACATACCCCACAAGATAGTTGGAGGCCAACCTTTTTACTCTAGAAAAGAAATAAAGGACATTATTGCATATCTAAGAACTATTGATAACGGGCAAGATGACCTTTCTGTAAGAAGAATTATTAATGTTCCAAGACGAGGAATAGGCCTTGCTTCAATTGATAGAATAGTGAACTATGCCCAAGATAATAATCTATCATTTTATGAAGCACTTAAGGACGCTGACCATATTCCATCCCTTAGAAGAGCTTCTTCTAAAGCGATCTCTTTTGTTAGTTTAATTGAAGTGCTTAAATCAAAGTTGTCAAATGCAGACTATTCTCTGATTGATTTGTTTGATGAACTTTTAGAAGCTACTGCTTACGAAGAATCTTTAGATGATTCAGACCCAATAAAACATCAGGATCGCCTTGATAACATTGCTGAATTTAAAAGCAAAATAGCAACTTACATAAAGGACTCCACTGAACCTCCCACTCTTAGCGGCCTTTTAGAAGAGGTGGCCTTAGTGGCAGATATTGATAATCTTGACGCAGACAGTGATGCTGTAGTATTAATGACTCTTCATAGTTCAAAAGGCTTAGAATTTCCTTATGTCTATGTGTGTGGTATGGAAGAAGGATTATTTCCAAGTTACATGGCTATTCATGCTGAAGATCCAGAAGAACAAATCGAAGAAGAAAGACGACTCTGTTATGTTGGAATTACTCGGGCACAAAAACACTTATCTCTAAGTGCAGCCTATAAGCGAATGACAAGAGGTGATATGCAGTACAATTCGCCCTCTCGTTTTATTAATGAAATTCCAGCAGAATTAATAAGCATTAAAAACTTTTCAAAGTACAGAAATACATATAAGCCAGAAAGTTCAAAATCAAATTCTGAAAACAAAACAATGACAAGTTTTTACAACAAACCTTATAATCTAAAACCAAGAAGTTTTGGAGGAGGCAATCTGCAAAGTCTAAGTTATGATATAGGCGATAGTGTAAATCACTCGCGCTTTGGCCTTGGTATTGTTACTAATATAAATGCTGCAGGTAAAGACTATGAAGTAACTGTAGATTTCCCTACGTCAGGAGTCAAAAAAATGATGGCTTCCTTTGCAAAAATGGAAAAGGCTGATTTTTTTTAATCTGACATAAAAATAATAGTAAAAACTGTATTACCGTGGTATAATAACTTAGAAGCATATTTCGTTTATAAGAAAGGATGATGTGAGATGAAAAATAACGTAGATAATTTTTTGAATTCATTAAAATTTGATGAACTACTTCGCAAAAAAGAAACAAAAGAAGATGAAAGCAAAAAGAAAACTATTTTGATTATCTTAGCTATAGTAGGCTCAGTTGCACTTGTTGCATTAATTGCCTATGCTGTTTATAGACACATGACACCAGATTATCTTGACGATTTTGATGATGACTTCGACGACTTTAGTAGTTTTGAAGACTTCGAAGATGATGATATCTTAGATACTGAAGAATCTGCAGATATCTCTGAATAAAGACTAACAAAAAGCGTTTATGTAGATCCTGCAAGCATCTACATAAACGCTTTTTTATTGCTTAAAGATTATAGAACAAGCACAAAAGGATTAAGACTAGGATATATTAAAGAATAGAGAATTATTTTATATATTTTTTAATCAGGAGGATGGTATGAGAAAAAAAACTATCTTTATGGTACTACTTGGAGCTATTCTAGTCATAGGACTTTGTGCATGTAAAAAAGATGATGATTTAATAGACGTATCTTTAAACGAAGTTGCACATTCTATATTCTACGCTCCTATGTATGTTGCTTTTGAAGAAGGTTATTTCGAAGACGAGGGTCTAAATGTTGATTTAGTAAATGGATTAGGTGCTGATAAAACAATGACTGCACTCCTTTCAGGAGAAGCAGATGTTGGCTTTATGGGATCAGAGGCATCTATATACGTCTATAATGAGGGTGCTAAGGATTATGCATTAAATTTTGCTCAGTTGACCCAGCGAGCAGGTAACTTTTTGGTAGCAAGGAATAGTAACGAAGAAATAAGTGAAGATTTTGACTGGAATCAACTTCAGGGTAAGACAGTAATAGGTGGTCGTGTTGGAGGAATGCCACAAATGGTTTTTGAATATATATTGAAAAACAATAACATAGACCCAACAGTTGATTTAAATATCATACAAAATATTGATTTTGGTATAACAGCTCAATCTTTTGCCTCTGGGACAGGTGATTATACAGTTGAATTTGAACCACATGCAACTGGCCTAGAGGAAGAAGGTACTGGAAAAGTAGTTGCATCATTAGGAGTTGATAGTGGCAAGGTCCCATACACTGCTTTTTGTGCAAGAAAGAGTTATATTGAAGAAAATCCAGAAGTTGTTCAAGGATTTACTAACGCAATACAAAAGGGAATGGATTATGTAGCAACTCATAGTGTTGATGAAATTGCCCAAACTATTCATCCTCAGTTCCCTGAAACCAACATTGATACGGTAAAGAAAATAGTAGAAAGATACTATAATCAAGATACATGGAAAGAAGATACAATTTTTGAAGAGGAAAGTTTGAATTTGTTACAGGACATATTAGATGAAGCTGGAGAACTATCTAAAAGAGTTCCTTATGAAGATATAGTAATAACTGACTTTTCTAAAAAGGCTTTAAAAAATAAATAAAAACAAATAGCTAATAGTAGTTTCTTTAAGTCTAGTTGGCTTTTATGCCTTGGCCTTAGAAACTACTATTAGCTATTTTTATATCAAAACTTCTTCATATAGATTTAATACATTTTTATAAAAAATCTTTTCTATTGTCTTGTGGGATAGTCCACTGTCTTCTAGTCTTTCTGCTAACTTAACTAGGTAAGAGGCATCTTGTAGTTCCCCATGATCTGAAAATCCATCAAAGTCAGAGCCTAGACCTAAACAATCAGTCCCAGCTATATTGATTATATGTTTTATATGAGAAATTATTGAGTCGATTGTTCCTTTACTTGCTTCTTCTTCTAAAAAGGGAGGATAGTAGTTGATTCCTATTACACAGCCCTTGCTTGCCATTTGCCTTATTAAATCATCTGTTAAATTACGTTTATGATTACAAATGGCTCGCGAATTGGAATGACTTGCAACAAATGGTTTTTTACTATATTTCAAGACATCTTTCACTCCATTATCAGACAAGTGAGAAACATCAATAATCATTCCCAAGCTTTCCATTTCTCTTATAAATTCAAAACCAAACTTTTTAAGTCCGTTTTGACTTGGATAGCCTATTTCATTTTCATAATTCCATGTTAATGTTAACATCCTTACACCAAGTCTATAAAGATTTCTTAGCTGGCATAAATCCCCCCTTGTTACCCCTCCTTCTTCAATGGTTAAAATTCCTGATATCTTTCCTAATTTCTCATTTTCTTTAATATCAGCCACATTTAAAGCAAGGCCAATCAGGTCTTTGTTTTTTTCTATTTCTTCGTAGAATAAATCCACTAATTTTAAACATCTTTCCAAGGAATTTTCTTCTTTTCTTAGGTTAATAAACAATGCAAAATTTTGAGCTAAATACTTGCCTTTAACCATTTTTTCAAGATCAATGTGTAAGTGGTTTTTTCTTAGTGTAGGAAACTTAACACTTTTTGATTCTAAATTTATTCTTTTCTCATGGTAAAGTGCGGAAATTGTATCACAATGCATATCGATAACTTTCATAATATAATCATACCTTTTGATAACTATTTCCTTATTATATGATTCGTTTATTATTTAAGTACTATTTTGCTAATCTAATTACATTCCAAGATAGCATAGTAAGATTTGCTGTCAAGATACCCTTATCAGTTTTGGCATTTCCATTATTATCTGGTACTATATTAAAAGGATTTGACTCTGTGTTAGTAGCATTAACGTCATCACTGTGCATAACAATGTGTTCTACTAATTTATAATCCTCAAAGCCTCTAATATCACACTCTAAATCAAGGGTCTCGTTCAAATCCTTGTTAAGTGCAAATATAACTAGTTCATCCTTTTTGTCATTTAATACCGCCGCTACATCAAGCATAGGAACGTCAGTAAAGTTTTTGCTATCATACTTTGGTGATGATACTATAGGGTTTAATGCATATCCACGACCATAATTCGATACGTGCATGAAAGGATAAAAGATTGTTTGCTTCCAAGACCCTCCACCATTTGAAGTCATAATTGGTGCTATTACATTAACCAACTGAGCTAAGCAGGCCATCTTCACCCTGTCTGCATTCTTTAAGAGTGTTATTAGCATTCCTCCTACAAGTAAAGCATCCTCAAAGTTATATACATCCTCTAATTGTGCTGGTGCTACAGACCATCTATCTATCTTCTTATCTGCCTCATTAGAATGGTACCAGACATTCCATTCATCAAATGATAACATCATGGTCTTATTGGATCTTGTTTTAGCCTTAACATAATCCGCTGTGGAAATAACTGTTTTGATAAAGGCATCCATTTCTAATGTCTTAGCTAAATAATCAGCTGTGTCATTTTCAGGGTTCCCGTAATACTGATGAAGTGATATATAATCAACATGGTCATAAGTATGCTCTAATACAGTAGACTCCCACTGTGGAAATGTCGGCATCCCTTTTCCAGAACTTCCACAAGCAACTAATTCAATCGTCGGATCTACCCATTTCATTACTTTAGCTGTTTCACAAGCCAAACGACCATATTCCTCCGCTGTTTTATGGCCAATTTGCCAATTACCATCCATCTCATTACCCAAGCACCAGACCTTAATATTATGAGGATCAAAGTACCCATGAGACTTTCTTAAATCACTCCAATAAGTTCCCGAAGGATGATTACAGTACTCAAGCATATTACGAGCCGCATCTACACCTCTTGTGCCAAGATTAACAGCCATCATTACTTCTGAACCCGCCAACTTAGCCCAGTCGACAAACTCATTAGTGCCTATCTGATTAGTTTCTATCGTTCCCCATGCAAGGTCTGTTCTACGAGGCCGCTTATCAATTGGACCAACCCCATCCTCCCAATTATAGCCTGATACAAAGTTTCCACCCGGATATCTTACAATAGGTACATTTAACTCATTTACTAAATCTATGACATCTGTCCTAAAACCTGTTTTATCGGCTTTTGCATGTCCTTGTTCATAAATTCCACCATATACAGCTCTTCCTAGATGTTCTATAAAAGAACCATATAGCCTTTTATCAACTTTTCCTATCTTATAATTCTTATCTAAAATTATTTTTGCTTTTTTCATGCTGTGTTTATTCCTCCTTAAATTGAGTTTGTTTATGATATCTTCCTATGCAAAGTAAAAGAAAGTAAACTTGGATTTCCATCTCCAGTGTAAGTCAAGTAAATTGGATGAATACCATCTTCAATTTTTATATCTGATGAATATTCTTCCCAGACATTAGAATTCTCTATAGGTATTTCTGCTAATACTGGCCCATCCCATGAAGTCTTTACTTGAAAAGCTCCATTTCCATAAGCACGAACTTTAATTGAAATCTTTTCAACATTCTTACAGTCAAAATATTTAAAGCCTGCTGTTGCAGTATCGCTTATATTTGCAATATACCCCATTTCCTCGTCTCCATCACGTCCATCTTGCATTATCTTTGGAAAATGATCTCCTCCTACATATACTGAATCTTCATTGGTAAATAGATTACAAGCAAGATAGCCGTAATATTCTCCTTCACCTTTTAATGGTCCATTATTTAGACCGCATGAAGTTATTTCGACCTGTGGTATAGTGCCATCTGCTAGGATTTCAAGTTCTTCTGCACATCCTTGTCTACTATACCAAGTACCATTAGTGTGTCTGTGATAAAACACATACCACTTTCCATTAATATCAACTATGCTTCCGTGATTATTAGCACCATAAGCCATTGGTTTATCAGCTGGCTTGTAGCTATCTATATGAATATCTGCATTACTTACAATAACTCCACGATAGGTGAAGTCTTTTGTTGGGCTTTTACTAGTTGCATAACATAATTCATGCATTGCTACAGATGAATAAATTAAATAATAAGTATCTCCCATCTTACGTATTGAAGGAGCTTCAAAAAATTCAAATCCTTCAAAACCTGTTCCTTCACTATAAGGCCCACTTGGAATAACACGAACAGGTTCTTCTATTATAGTAAGCATATCTGGTCCAAGAACCTGTACCATAGCTCCTATTCTTTTAGTATCTTCCTTTGGGCAAAAACCTGTATATAGATAAAGCTTGTTGTCCTCAAGTAATACTCCAGGATCAAATTGTGGTTGGTCACCAGGTTTTTCTCCTAATTTAGTACCATCCTCATAATGTACATACCCATAAAACTCAAACATCCCACTAGGTTTGTCACAAACAGCAACAGAGACAATAGATAGCTTGTCTAATACATAATATAGATAATATCGTCCATCCAGTCCCCTAACTACATCAGGTGCATATAGACACATCTTACCTTCCTTATTAAGCAAATCTGCAGTCTTTTGATATATTACCCCTTCATATCTCCAATTAGCCAAGTCATCTATAGCTGCAGACCAGCAGACATAGTCTCCAAGGCAAAACACATGGCCATTATAATAATCATGAGATCCATATACATAAACTCTTTCATCAAATACATAAGGTTCTCCATCGGGTATATATTCCCATGAAGGTAGATAAGGATTAAATGCTTGTTTTTTAACCATATAATACTCCTCCAAATATTTATTTTATTACTGTATAACCCTGCTAACCGACTCTCTCTTAATTAGATGACATGGCAGTTTTATAACTTTTTCTTTTATACTTTTCTTACTGTCTTTATCTTCAATGTTTTTTAGTATGATTTCAGCTGCTTTTTTCCCAATATTAGCTAAGCCTATATCATTTGTGGTAAGGCTTGGCCTTAAGTAGTCTGAAATTTCTTTATTATCATAGCCAATAACAGATATGTCTTGTCCTATTTTTATATTATGTTCATAGAGATAGTCATAACACCCTGCAGCCATAGTATCATTCATACAAAAAATTGCAGTAACACCCTCTTTTATAAGCTTCTTGGTCTTGGCATATCCCGAATCACGTTTCCAGTTTCCATAGCAAATAAACTTTGGATCAAACAAAATTTGCTTCTCTAATAAAGCCTTTTTGTATCCCTTACTACGTTTTTCTGTATGAAGATTATCTACTGCACCTGCAATTACACCAATTTTTCTATGTCCAAAAGACATTAGATACCTTGTTAGATCATAGGCTCCCTTTTCGTCATCAATAATTACTGATATAAATTTAGGAGATTTGGATATTGCATAGGTTACAATGGAAGGTGTTTTTAAATTATCAGGAAAACAGTTGACCTTTCTACAATGACCAGCCACATAGATAATACCATCTACCTTTAATGATAATAAGTTTTGAATTGCTGGCTTTAAATCTGATTGTAATTTTTCTTCATCATCATACCAAGTGTCTTGCCACTTATCATAAAGACGCATGTTTAGCAAAATGGTACGATAATTATTATCATCACAGTAGGCCATAATGGCTGCAACTATAGGTGGAGTACTAAATTCCAATAAGTCTTCTACGATTATGCCAATTGTTCTGGTTTTTTGCTTACGCATTCCTTGAGCAAAATAATTGGGTTGATATCCTATTTCTTTCACCACTTCAAGTATCTTTTCCTTAGTTTCTTCACTAACCTTTGGTTTACCATTTAACACATTAGAGACTGTAGCTACTGAAACCCCACATATCTGAGCTATTTCTTTTAAAGTTACCAAAGCCTTACACCCCTTTTTCGGAAATTCTTTCAATCAAGAAATCTTTAAAATGAGTTTCCTCTTTCTCTGCATATGCCCCATCAGTAGAGAAAACCATGCTTGAAGGGTTTTCCTTTGTATATGTGTTCCAATCTGGCATGCTTGCTCCATCAGAATCCAAGCCATTAGGATCAGCATATTTGATAAAGTTACAATAATAGTTACACATTACACGAGCAACATCATAATGTTTACCTGTAAATGGTCTCCAAGACTTTGCTAGTGTTTCAAAGAAAAACCATAGATCTACGGAATGAAACTTGCCTGGATCATCCCCTCCAGGAATGTCTACATCAAAACGATAATAATAGTTGTTAGAATTACCATACTCTTGGTTTTGTAGAAAAAGACTCTTTATCGTACATTCTATTCCACTAATAGATGCATAGTTGTTTCCATCCTTCTTCCAGACCTCATCATTTTCCAGAAATTCATTTGCATTTTCACCAAATATTTCCTTTACCTTTTCTATAAACTCTTCATCTGAATTTGCACTAATATAATTTAAGAATTCATCTGTGGTATTTCCAGACATAAGCGGAACCATAGCATGCTTGTTTTTCATATATAGCAAAACAGGATCATTAATACAAAACTTATTATCAATTACCATTCCCATTCTTTCATTGATTTTTACAAATTCAGCATACTTATCCCTTATGTAAATAGCGTCTAACTTTCTAGCTTCCTCTAGGTTTGCAACTCCCATGAAGTCAAAAAATCTAACTCCATTTTTCTCAGCATGCGAAAGGGGTTTAGGACTAAGTCCACTTTCATCTGCATATGGATTATTTATTATGCCGCTATGAACAACTGCTTTTTGAAATAAACCAAAGTTATCTGGACATGTCATCTGTGACATGACACTTGCTCCTCCTGCTGATTGGCCTGCTATTGTAATATTCTTAGGATCTCCTCCAAAAGCATGTATATTTCTAATTACCCATTTGAGTCCCGCTTGCTGATCTAAGTTCCCAAAATTAGCTGGTGCATCTGCTTGTTCTTTAGTAATCTCAGGATGAGCCATAAAACCAAATGTATTTAATCTGTAGTTAACAGTGACAACGACAATACCTCTTCTGGCAATGCGCTCTCCGTCAAATTCCATCTCCGCAGGATATCCCCACTGTAGGGCACCTCCAAAAAACCATACTAATACTGCTTGCTTTTCTTTTACACTCTTAGCAGAAGTCCACACATTAAGATATAGGCAGTCTTCATCCATAGCAATGTCTGGATCAACATGCCATTCCCTACAATAGATATCATCACCTAAAGCAGGCGTATCTTGAACTGAAATCGGTGCAAATCGGTATGCCTCTAAAGTTCCCTCCCAATTTGGGCAAGGCTGTGGAGCACGCCATCTGTTTTGTCCTACAGGTGGCGCAGCAAAAGGAATACCTTTAAACGAAGTAATCCTTGGATCAGCTGCTTCTATTCCTCTTACGATTCCATTTTCCGTAACTGCAGTTCTAATCATAAAATATCCCTCCATACATTTATAACATTCTTCATACAGGTTAAACGTTTAACTATAAATGTATTATATTCTCATGTATGATAAATGTCAATTTATTTCACTGGATCATATCCTACAACCGTCCAAATACCTGTGGAATCTTGTCTTATAAGTCTTTCAAGATATATTCGTTCTACAGCTGTATCATCAGAATGGACTTCTGCAATAGCCTTACAATCGTTTGCAGCAACTATCTTAACCGAATCATATGGTATTGGATACTCTCCCTCAATGCCTCCCGGTTCAATTAGTAAGCTTGCAAAGACTTGACTAACATATGCAGGGTCTAACCTCCACTGTGAATGCCCCTCGTCAACACTTTTTTGTGTATTCTCTAGTTTTTTTATATCTGTGACAACTTGAACTTTAGGATAAAAATCAGCCTCATCTAAAGGCATTATAAAATCTTCTTCTTTAAATGGTGCTAGTAATTCAAGATCGTTTTCTAATATATAGTCAAGAACCTTAGGATCTCTTATTTCATATATACGCTTCCATTCCTTAGTTCCCTCAACTTTAAATGTCTCTGATCGATTCTGATATAAAAAACAAATAATATCATAGCAATCAATCCAAATCTCTTTTTCACCTTCTTTTTGCGATTCATCAAATACAAGTTGCATTCCAAAATGTAAGTGTGATGTATTGATGTTGTTAACATTTTCATTATTGCTATAACCTGATCTTCCCATATATCCAATTACATCCCCAGCTTGGACTATACTGCCTTCTTTTAGACATTCATTATATGGATAGTTTTTTCTAAGATGGGCGTAATAATAATAACGCTTACCATCAAAACTTTGGATTCCTATGCGCCATCCTCCATATTTATTCCATCCTAAGGCTTCAACATAGCCTGATTCCACTGCAATAATTGGAGTACCTGTTTGCCCCATCATATCATGACCTAAGTGTCTTCTCTTATAACCATAACTTCTTGATACTCCGAAATCATCATAATCATTATAAGGAAAGTTTTTGGCAATTGGCATAAAGACTTTTAATCCATATTTCTTTTCCCAACTTATTTCTTCCGGGTCATTTTCATTAGAAACTTGGATTTCATATTCCCCTACAAAACCATCTAAAACTGCTGTATATGCTGTCAAATAATAATCATAATGTCCCAAATCTTTCGTAATGGATTCCATAGTCTCTTCTTTGCTTATAAGTTTTTTTACTAGCTCATTCATGTCTTTTTCCCTATATCTTGAAGAAAAATTCCCACCATATTTGGCTCCTAGATATGCTAATATTTCAATCCAATTAAGTTTAACTTCTTCATCTTGTGACTCTACATCATACTTATATGCTCTCTTAAGTGCCTTAGTTGTTATATCAAAATCAACCCATGTAATATAGTCATCCTCTGGAGTAAGTAAAAACGTTTTAATAGAACTTATTTTCTCCTTATTATAAGTTAACAATATCAGCAAGCACATTAAAAGAATAAACTCTCCGATTATCCCATACTTAAGAATAGTCTTTTTTTGTATGGTCACTTTTTTATTCATCATATTACCTCACAAACCAACTCTATTAATAATTTATGACAAATATATGTTTACTATTACTTACACAAAAAAAACGCCCTACCTTTAATAGTAGGGCATTTATATAAAAAAGGGGGAGCAATTTTAATACATTTAAAAAATGTATTGTAACAGTTGCTAAAGAATAACTACATTCTTAAAGCCATTTTCAATAGCTAAATCTTTTAAATTCTCCATATATTCATCGCTTGGGGAGTCGGTATCGGCTAAGCGTCCCTTCACTCCATAGCGTCTAAATTTTATTAGTTTTAGTTTTGTTCTTATATTTGTTTTTCCTAATGTCTCTGGAATTTGCTTAATTATCTCTTCTGCATCTACTTCATCTTCTAGGCATACAATTCGTATTTCTTCAAGCTTATTAATATCCTCTAGGTACTTTAAATTTTTTTTTACTATGTGGTTTTCTCCACTAGTAAGTCTCTTAAA
>CAZOGN010000009.1:0-2805 GCA_964579655.1 uncultured Lachnospiraceae bacterium | reverse complement strand
TTGGGTGATGCATAATGGGGGCATACTTTAATACAGGTATCACATTGCCTACAAATCTCTTCCTTCCAAATAACTTTGCCTTCTTCCGAAATGTAAAGTGCATCTGCCGGACAATGTTCAACACATATACCACAATGAATACACATCCTTTGTGTCTCTGGGTTATGACAATATGCACATGCAAGATTACAAGCTTGCAAAAATATAGAAGTTCGATTTCCTGGCCCGTCTACAAAGCTTGATGGAATAATTTTATTTACGGGTACTTTCTTCATTAGGAACCCCTGACCTTTCTATCTGCCAGATGATTAACATCGTAGTTTGGTGCAGCTAGTTGTGTCGTATTCTTAATAGTCTGTTCTCCTTTTCTGAACTTTTCCATCTCGCTTTTCTTTGCTAAATAACCTGTAATTCTAACTAATTCTCCATCTTCTTCATAAAAACTTATATATTTAACACCTAGCGTAAATGCACCTTTTACAAGATCTAGTGCCGCTGTGGGGTTTTTCTTTATAGTAGATTCCATTGGGAAAATATCTCCACATCCTGTAGTAATATACTTATGGAATCTTGAGCTATGACGCAGATGCTCAATTATATTATCTGGTTCATCGCCAACAGGAATCCTTACTCCTGAAGTAATCCCTATATCTTTTTCTAGTCCTACTTGAGCATGAGTCATAAAATGACCGCCTGAAATGTCACAATATCTTGCTGGATACTTTTTCACAAAATCACAAATTATATTCATGATTTTTTCACCAAGCTCATTAGCTTCTTCGTCAGTTCCATATTTCTTTGAAGTGTCTACTAACAGTGTATTAACTGCCTCAGCTAAGCCTGTTATTCCAAACATTGCAGTGAATCGTTCTAATTCAATTAGTCCTTCATTTACAAGAAAAGAACTTTCAAAAAATCCAGATTCTTCAACCAAAAAACGAACTCTTTCATTCATATATTCACCAAGGGATTCTAATGCTTCTGTTAATAATTCATCAGTAAAATGATCAACACTTTTAGCTAGTTTCACTAGTCTTGTAAGTACAATCCTTGATAAAGTAAATGAGCCTCCACCAATTGGCAAAATATTATAACAACTAGATATACCATAGTCACCTTCAAAGGTTTCCTTATGAACTTTATGATTTGCAATTGCTGGATTAGCACAAATCAAACTAGTATATATAGCAAGTTCTGCAAAATCATCTGGTGTAATATCTGGGTCATATTTTAGGGTTAAATTTGGAACCTCATTTTGTAAAGTTTGTTCTACTTCTAATAATAATCTTCCTGCCCTTGTTTCCTCAGGCCCAAGGTTCCCATGGCAAAAGCCATCAGTAATTGTTCTATCTAAGAAATTCAAAAATAATTTGAATTTCTTCTTAATTTCATCATCAGTAAGTTCATCTAAAAATGAATCCAATAACTTGTCCAGATTTCCTAAATAAACAGGAAAACTCGTAATAGATGGAACATGTTTATAAATAATCATTAGAGCATTAATTGCTTCATCTAAATCTGTTGGTGGCTCCACGCCAAGAAATTCACTACCATTTTTTATATACTTTTCATAATCTGGCATTATGTAACGCGGGCGATATGGAGCATTCCCCTCAAACAAGTTACATAAAGCACCTTCATTTAAATAAAAATTTGTTTTATCTGAGATATTAAATACATTTAGAGAGTTTTCTGATAATCCTGCCAAAGCAAGTACCTTTTGTTCATAGGTTAATTCTTTTGAAGTGATAGTTTTTAGTACTTTGCTCATAATAATCATTCCTTTCTACAGCTATGCCTAGACATTAAACCAAACACAAACTTGTAAGTACGCAGTTTTTCATATTATACTCCTTGACCCTATTATTTATTTGTAGTTTCATTAATATGTTCTAAGTCATCTAATATCTTTAAATACTGTTTTTTTGTTATTTGTATTTTTTGGCCTAGTATTTTAATTAAATTAGACTCTGATAGTTCTTTTACTGCTCTATTTATAGTTTTTACTGAATATCCGGTTTCGTCTGCCATTTCTTGTCTTGTTATTCTTAATGTACATGAGTCGTCTACCTGGTTTTGCTCATATGCATGGCTGAAAAATAACTTTATTCGATCTATAGCTTTAAGCCTTAAGTAAAATCGATTATCTCTTTCATCATTAGAACTTCTTTTTACAACTACCTCTACTCTTTTAAGGAATAAATCTTGATTGTCTTTTAGTAGTTTGGAAAAGATATCAACTGGTAATTCCACTAATACTGAATCACTTTCTGTTACAAGCGAAGCTCTAAATTTTTTAAAACCTCCAAGCATCTCCATCTCACCAAATATTTCTGGCGATTCAAATCTTGAAAACACATATATATCTCCTGATAAATGTTCTTCTATCGCTTTTACCTTGCCAGATAAAAGTATTAATATCCTGTCCATTTCATCTTCTGCTGTAATAAATCGTTTTTCTTTTGGGATTTTAACTAGACTTATACTATCTAATATGAAATCTGACGCATCACCAAATAATTGCTCGAAATATTCATAATCTGTATTCGAAGTTTTCCTTACCTTTTTAAATATTGGATGTTTCATCTTTTCACCTCCATACCTACTATAAATATTGTAACATTATTTGCCTTTTAATATAAGGACGCCTGTCCTTTTTTCTAGTGTTTTTACAATTTTAACAAATGTTTTTTATAATTTATGATTTTTTTTAATTTATAGGATATTATAATATTATGTGTGTCAAGGGGACGTTTCATTTAACACACACATTTATGTGCGTGTTAAATGAAACGTCCCCTTGAC
>CAZOGN010000008.1:0-51625 GCA_964579655.1 uncultured Lachnospiraceae bacterium | reverse complement strand
TTACCATAATAGCCACTATCAGACATATCGACTTTATTAAGGACAGCACCAAGTATTTTAGTTTCAGTCTTATCCAATTGCTCCTTTACCTTTTGAGCAAACTTGTAGCTAATTGTATTGGATTCTATTACTAAAATCATTCCATCGCATTTTTGAGCAATAATAGCTGCATCAATTACTGCACCAAGAGGCGGTGTATCAATAATAATATAATCATACTCTTTCCTTAAATCTGTAATCAGATCTGAAAAAATATCACCGTTTAACAATTCGGAAGGATTTGGAGGTATTTGACCTGAGAATATAAGATGTAAATTGTCCATATTAGCAGAGTATATTACTTGGTTTAGGCTGTTTAACCCTGAAAGATAATGAGTAAGACCTTTTATTGGCTTGTTAATTCTATATCTACCTAGTAAAACTGATTTTCTTAAATCCCCATCTATAAACATAACCTTTTTTCCTAATTCAGCCAGAGATACAGCTAAATTTAAAGAAACACTACTTTTTCCCTCATCAGGTTGACTACTAGTAAATCCAATAACTTTAATATCACTACCACTAAACTGAATATTACTTCTTAAAGTCTTATAGGCTTCTTCCAATTGAAAGTTCTTTTTTGTTATCTTATTAATACTAACAGTTTCCATTTATCTTATTCCTTTCTCGGACTTAATTGTTTTTGGTCTTTGAGTTGTCTTTGCTGTCATCTTCATATTTGTATTCATAAACTTTGCTCTTTTTTTTCTTTTTTTAGAAGCAATGTCACCTTCTTGCACAGGTATACTAGCTAAGACACTTATTCCAAGATATCTTTCAACATCGTCTGGAGTTTTTATTGTGTCATTTAAAAAGTAAACAATAAGAATTGCTAAAACTGCAATTATTGCTCCCAAAACACCACCAATTAATGTGTTTTGTGTAATGTTAGGAGACACCTTTGCTGTTGGAATATTCCCTTCTTCTACAATGTTGATCTTTTTTAGATCCATAATATTTTCTATATGATCTGCAGAAGACTCCCTTACCTTATCAGCAATTTTCTTGGCAGTAATAGGATTAGTGTATTTTACTGTAATATCAATAATACGTGTATTAGCAGGATTAGATACACTTATTAAATCTTCTAATTCTTTAGCAGTAAGATTCAGACTTAAATCAGATATGGTATCTTCTAATACAGGTCTACTTTTAACTAGAGACATATAGTCGTTAGTTAGTTGACTACCAACTTGAATATCTGAATAAGTTAAAGTTTGGTTGTCGCTATTAGCGATAAGATAAAGCTTGGTAGTAGATTCGTATTGTGGTGCTATACGAAATTTAGAGATTGCAAATGCAATGATAGCAGTAAAAATAGTAGCAATTATAATTATCCATACTTTTTTTAGAAGTACCATAATTAATTCTTTAATGTCTACTTCTATTTCTTCATAGTTTTGATTATCCATTCTTGTCCACCTTAATTATATTTATTATTTTTGTAATTTATTATGTAAGCATTAATATAAGAGCTATAATCTTGCTTTACACTTCATCGTTAGTAATTATCTTACTTGGATTAAAATGTAATAACATATTAACCAAGTCCTGTCCATAACTTTTTTGAAGATATGCAACACATTTATCAATAGTAGGAGTTCTACTAGAATGTCCGTTACTATCATTGTGACTATCAGTAGCTATAAAGTGAATCATATTATACTTAAGTAGCTTTCTAGCAAACCTAGCTGGCTTTTTAGTAATTGAACCAGTAATGGTAGAAGCGTTGACTTGAAAATAAACCCCCATATCATAAAACTCATCTATATAATTCCAGTTATCAATAATGTTGTTATAACGTTCAAAATGAGCTAATATTGGGAAATAACCATTCATGATTAGAGTTTGCAAAGCAGACTTTATATACTGATAAGATGAACTTGGAGAAAATTCTATAAGAACATAATCAGAATCTGCCATGGTAAAGATATCTTTATTAATAAGCAATTCACTAACATTATGACTAAAGAAGATTTCGTTACCCAGATGCAAGCTTATATCCAAACCTTCTTCTATAATTAGTTCTTTGGTTTTTTTATAAGCTAGGAGAATATCTTCCTTGCTACTAGTAAACCTTCCTTCACGAAAATGTGGAGTTGCAATAATATGTCTAATTCCATCTTTATAGGCCATATAAAGCATATTCTTTGTTTCTTCGAGATTACTTGCACCATCATCTAGTCCCGGTAAGATATGACTATGTATATCATAATATTCAGAAATAATATCTCCCCCTTATTTAATATACATAAATTTGTTCAGACTCATTATACAAAATAAACAATCATAAATCAACAATATATCCTATAAATATTTACTATAAATTAATATTTATACTAAGGTATTAATCAAGCTAGGATGGCATATTCTTAAATATAAAGGAGTAATATTTATAAGCTAAGGAGGCAATACATGGAACAAACAATGGTTACTAGCGCTTCAAACCAGGCATTTGATGTATATAATGATATAAAAGCTAGAACAGGTGGAGATATATACATAGGGGTGGTAGGTCCTGTTAGAACTGGAAAATCAACATTTATAAAAAGGTTTATGGATTTACTAGTTATACCCAACATAGCAGATATACATAATAAAGAAAGGGCAATTGATGAATTGCCACAAAGTGCAGCAGGAAAGACAATAATGACTACGGAACCAAAATTCATACCAAAAGAAGCTGCCAAAATTATTTTGGGAGAAGATACAAAGGTAAATATTAGATTGATTGATTGCGTTGGCTATATGGTGAAAGGAGCTACAGGGCATATAGAAAATGAAGCAGAACGTATGGTAAAGACCCCCTGGTATGACTTAGAAGTTCCATTCACACAAGCTGCAGAAATTGGAACTAAAAAAGTAATAAATGATCACTCAACTATTGGAATTGTTGTTACAACTGATGGTAGTTTTGGAGATTTATCAAGAGAAAGCTATATAGAACCTGAAGAAAGAACAGTATCAGAACTAAAAAACATAGGAAAGCCTTTTTTACTTTTGTTAAATACTAGCAAACCATATTCTGATCAAACTATAGCCTTATCAAATGATTTATCAAACAAATATGATACAACAGTTATCCCGGTTAACTGTGAACAATTAAAGAAGGAAGATATTAACAACATAATGGTAAATATTCTTTCTGTATTTCCAGTTTCTGAAATCGATTTTTATTTACCTAAATGGGCAGAGATACTTGCAGACTCACATTGGTTAAAAGTTGATTTAATAGAATCCATAAAGGAAATATTAAAGGACATTTTTTTAATGCAAGATGTTAAGAATGAAAAGTTTGTAACTAATAGTCAATATGTAGATAAATTTAATATAGACAGAATACATATGGAAAATGGAAAAGTAAGAGTCAATGTTGTCTTTGATGATACATATTATTATAAAGTTCTTAGTGAACTAATTGGTGTTGAAATTGAAGATGAGTATGAATTTGTTCATACTTTAAAAGACTTAGCAGGCAAGAAGAAAGAATATGAACTGGTAAGTGATGCTTGGAATCAGGTAAGGGCTAAAGGTTATGGTGTAGTAACCCCTACAAGGGAGGATATTATTATTGATAGTCCCGAGGTAATGAAGCATAGTGGAAAATACGGTGTTAAGTTAAAAGCCAATGCTCCATCAGTTCATATGATAAAAGCAGATATAGTAACTGAAATTGCTCCTATTGTTGGAAGCCAGGAACAAGCTGAGGGACTTAGAGAATATATTCTTGAAAATGCCCAAGAAAATGAAGATGGTATTTGGGAAGCTAATATTTATGGTAAAACAGTTGGAGAGCTAATTGTAGAAGGAATACAGACTAAGGTTAATCGCTTAAGTGATGATAGTCAATTAAAATTACAAGAGACAATGCAAAAAATAATTAATGATAGCAATGGTGGTATTATTTGTATTATAATTTAATCTGTAAAAGGCCTATTTCATAAGGCCTTTTTTGCATTATAGGAAGGTATATTCTGTTTCAAGATAATGTAAAGTATTGAAATTTTTACTTTTCTATATTATCATAATTTATAACATTTAAAATAAAATAATGCCTATTACAAGGAGGATTTATATGCAATACGGTTATTTTGATGAAACAAAGAGAGAATATGTAATTACAAAGCCTGATACACCAGCACCTTGGGCAAACTACCTTGGTTCTCCAGACTATGGAGCAATCATTTCTAATAATGCAGGTGGATATAGTTTTGTAAAAAGTGGTGCTCACGGCAGGATAACTAGATATATTTTTAATAGTGAAGACAAGCCTGGTAGATATGTTTATTTAAGAGATGATGATGAGAATGATTATTGGTCAGCTTCTTGGCAGCCAGTAGGAAAACCTCTAGGAAAAGCCTACGATGAATATCAAAGTGCCTGTCATCATGGTACTTCTTATACGAACATTAAAGCACGTTATAAGGATATTTCTTCAGAAGTCTTATACTATGTTCCTTTAGGTAAATCTCATGAGGTTTGGAAGGTTAAAGTTACAAACAATAGTGATAGACCTAGGAATATCTCGGCTTTTGGATTTGCTGAGTTTACAAATGAAGGCTTTTACGAAAACGATTTAGTAAATCTTCAATATACCTTATTTATTTCAAGAACATATTTTAAAGGAAATAAAATATTACAAGCAATTAATGAAAATACAGACAAAAGAGAAGATGGTTCTAATGGTAGTGAAAGATTTTTTGGCCTTGCAGGTGCACAGGTAGAATCATATAACGGCGATAGAGCAGCATTTATTGGTAACTATAGAAATTATTCTAATCCAACAGCAGTTGAAAATGGCTCATGTGATAATACTCTTAATTTCAATCAGAATGCTTGTGGTGCCTTACACACTAAGTTCAAACTAGAAGCAGGAGAAAGTAAGGAGTTTATATTCTTACTAGGAGAAAAGACTGATAAAGAATCTGCTGAAATTATCAACTCATATGAGGACCTTAGTCTAGTGGATAAGGAATATAATGAACTTATCAGCTATTGGCATGAAAAATTAGAAAACTTTAAAGTTAAAACACCTAGTGAGTCTTTTGACACTATGATTAATACATGGAATGCATATCAGTGTTTCATAACATTTATTTGGTCAAGAGCAGCTTCACTTGTATATAACGGACTTAGAAATGGTTATGGATATAGGGATACAGTTCAAGATATACAAGGTATTATTCATCTAGATCCAGAGATGGCCAAGGATAAAATCCGCTTTATGTTATCTGCACAAGTTGATAATGGTGGAGGCTTGCCTTTGGTTAAATTCACCCATAATGCAGGACATGAGGATACTCCCGATGATGAATCATATGTTAAGGCTACAGGACATCCAGCCTACAGAGCAGATGATGCATTATGGTTGTTCCCAACAGTTTATAAATATATTGCTGAAACTGGTGATAAGGAATTCTTAGAGGAAGTTATACCTTATGCTAATAAGGATGAAGGCACTGTATATAATCACTTAAAGAGAGCAATTATGTTCTCTATGGATAGATTAAGTACTCACAATATGCCAGCAGGACTATATGCAGACTGGAATGACTGTCTACGTCTAGGTGAAAAAGGTGAATCGGTATTTGTTGCCTTACAGCTTTATTATGCAATGTCTGTAATAAAAGAAATAGCTGAAGATAAAAAAGATACTGAATATATAGAATATATTAATAAAGTACAGAAGGAATTAAAAGATACAATTAATGAAAACTGTTGGGAAGATGATAGATTCATTAGGGGAATTAAGGAAGATGGAGAAGTTATTGGTTCAAAGCGTGATCCAGAAGCAAACATCTGGCTAAACCCACAGTCATGGTCTGTAATTAGTGGCTTAGCTACTAAGGAACAAGCTCAGACAGCTTTAGAAACAGCCAACAGAGAGTTAAATACCCAATATGGTCTAAGACTAATGGCACCTTCTTATGTAGATCATGCATTTGATGGAGCTAGAGCTCTTTTATTTAATCCATCTACAAAGGAAAACGCCGGAATATTCTCTCAACCTCAAGGTTGGATTATATTAGCAGAGGCTATGATGGGACATGGTAACCGTGCTTTTGAATACTTTACAGAAATAAACCCTGCCTCTATGAATGACAAGGCAGATATTCGTATACTTGAACCTTATGCTCATGGACAATTTGTTGAAAGTGTAGAAAGTCCATTTGAAGGTAGGGCTAATGTACATTGGCTTACGGGAACAGCATCCACTGTTATGGTAGGATGTGTAGAAGGTATTCTAGGCATGAGACCAGATACTGATGGTATAACCATAGCACCATCTATTCCTAGCGAATGGAAAGAATTAAGTATAGAAAAGGTATTTCGCGGCAAAAAACTAAATATTCAAGTGAAGAATGAAAATAAAGCAGAAAGTGGTTATAAAGAATGCTACCTTAATGGAGAAAAGTTAGACAAAAATTATATAGCAGCAGACATGATGAAAGATGTTAATGAAGTACTGCTTATAATGTAAAATAATTATTTATTGACAAACATATTAACGATTGTTATAATATTGTAAAGAAATTTAATAAGTTTGTAACAACTACACCAAAAAGATAGGAAAGATAAGATGAGATTAAAAAAATATTTAAAACTATCGTTAATATGTTTGGTTACTACTTTTGTTTTATCGAAGAGTGTAATCAAAGTAAATGCATCACATTATGCAAGTGGCCAAGCTGTTGCTGGAATATCTATGGTACTTGAGACTTATCTAACAAGAGCGTCTGAAACAGTTGATTTTGAATATAGTTCAAATTATAATAATTTAGGAATTGCTGACGTTACTAGCTCTCTTAATGTAAGAAAAGGGCCTGGTGAAAGTGAGAAGAAGATAGGTAATCTACCAAAGGATGCAGGCTGTGAAGTTATAGAGATGGTGGACGATGGCTGGGCTAAGATTAAGTCTGGTAAGCTTGAAGGTTATGTAAAAGCGTCATATTTGATTACTGGAGAAGAAGCAGAAAGAAAAGCTTCTGAAGTTGCTTCCCTTGTTGCAACAGTAAAGGGTGCAAAGACTCTTCGTATAAGAGAAGAACCTAGTTTAGTATCAAGCACACTTGCCTTAATACCTGAGGGTGAAGAATTAAGCGTAGTTGAAGTTATGCCAGGATGGGTTAAGATACAGGTTGATTCAGATGATGGTTATGTTTCAAGTGATTATGTTGATGTGTCTTATGAACTTAAGAAGGGTGTTACTATAGAAGAAATACAAACAGGAGAAACTGGTAGAAGATCTAATATGGTTTCATTTGCTAGGCGTTATCTTGGTGGTAGATATGTTTGGGGTGGGACGAGTCTTGGAAGAGGTGTTGACTGTTCTGGATTTACCCAAGCTATATATAGAAACTTCGGTTATTCTATTCCACGTACTTCAGGAAGCCAAGCTGCTAGTGGAAGAAAGATTAGTGCATCTAAGGCAAGGCCTGGGGATTTATTCTTTTATGGTAAGGGAGGCCGCATTAATCACGTAGGAATGTATATAGGTAATGGACAAATAATTCATGCAAGTAATAAGAGATCTGGTATAAAGATTTCTAATGCTCATTATAGAACCCCTATAAGGGTGGTTAGATATATTAATGATTAATGATTAATGATTAATTATTAATTATAAAGAATTTATTAAGGTCATCACCTTTGGTGATGACCTTTTTTGAAAATGTGTTATTATATACAGGGACACAGGGCTAATCAACAGTTGACAAAATTAATCAATAAATCTATAATCTTAGTAGTTGTTTTATATAAAAGATATAAAAGTATTAAAGCTTTAACTTTTAAGGAGGATAAGAACTTATGGCAAGAAGTAAAAGGAGAAAGCGACGTAAAAGAAAGTATAAGTGGACTTTTTATCTCCTCATTGTTTTGATAATAGCTGTTCTTGCGATTGCAACATATTTTGGTATTGAAAAATACAAGAAACATAAAGCTTATTTGGCAAGAGATAGAGTGAAAACTTCGGTAACTATTGAATTAGGGTCAAGCATGATCGAAGTTTATGAGTTTTTACTTGAAGAAGATGATATAGCTACTTATGTCCTTACTCCATCCGAAGAAGAATTACAGAAAGTAGGTACTTATCCTGTTGAAATTATGGTTGAAGAAGAGGTTAGAAAGAGCACACTTAATATAGTTGACACAACTCCACCTTCAGCAACAGCAAAGGATATATCACTTGTTTTAAATAATACAGTTGAAGTAGAAGAGTTTGTTGATACAGTTGAAGATTATAGCCAAGTTAGTGCCTCTTTTAAAACTGAACCAGACTTCACATATGTAGGTAATCAAGATGTTATATTGCTGTTTGAAGACGAATACCAGAACGCAACGGAAGTTGTAGCTAAACTTACTATAATAGCTGACACTACACCTCCTGTAATTGAAGGAGTAGAAGATCAATATGTATTTGTGGGTGATACTGTTTCATATAGACAAGGTGTAGTTGTAACAGACGATATAGATGAGAATGTTGAGTTGGTTATTGATAATAGTCAGGTAAACATACAAGAAGCAGGCGAGTATACGGTAACATATCATGCAACCGATGCAAGTGGTAACGAGACATCTGAGGAAGCATTGATTACAGTAAGAAATAAAATTGAAAATGCAGCTAATGAAGAAGAAGTATTTGCTATAGCAGATGGAATTCTTGATCAAATTATAGAACCTTCCATGTCCGTACATGACAAGGCGTGGAGTATATATACTTGGGTATGTAGTAATGTATCTTATATTGGACATTCAGATAAGTCTGATTATATAACTGGAGCCTATGAAGGATTCACAAAGAAAAGGGGAGATTGCTATATATATTTTGCAGTCACAAAAGTTCTCCTTACTAGGGCAGATATTCCCAATATAGATATTACAAGAGTCGGTGGTAAGACAAATCATTACTGGCATTTAGTTGATTATGGTGAAGGTTGGTATCATTTTGATACTACACCTCAAAGGGACTATATACAGGCATTTATGCTCACTGATGAGGAAGTCGAAGCTTATACAGCTAGAAGTAATCGTAATTATTATACTTATGACAAATCTTTATATCCAGAAGTAGAATAATTATTTATAATGCAACTATTATTTTGAATGAAATTTCAAAATTAGTTATAAAGTAAAAAGATAATGACAAAGATTATAAGAATAGAGGTGGTATTATTAATAAACTAGGAATATTAGGAGGTCTAGGACCTTTAGCAACTGCTTATTTCTTTCAATTAATATTAGACATGACAGATGCTAAGATAGAACAAGAACATATTGAAATTTCTATATATAACAAGCCCTCCATACCTGATAGAACTAGTTATATACTAGACAGAAGTAAAGACAATCCAATACCTGCCATGATTGAAGTTGGGAAAGTATTAAAGAAACAATTAGTTGACTATATTGCTATTCCCTGCATTACAGCACATTATTTTTTAGAAGAATTAGAAAAGAATATAGAGCTTCCTATAATAGATGGAGTAGAAGAAACTGTACAATACCTAAAAAAACATGGTATAAAAAGAGTTGGAATTATGGCTACAGAAGGTACTGTTTCAAGTGGTTTGTTTCAAAAGAAACTAGAGAAACATAAGATAGAGTCAATTGTTCCCAAAGAGGCTGAACAAGAATATATTAATCATATTATATATAACAATGTAAAGCTAAATAAAGCTGTAGATATGGACAAGTTTAATTTGGTTGCAGATAAACTAAGAGCAATGGGAGCAGAATGTATTATACTAGGTTGTAGTGAATTATCTCTTATAAAGGGCAAGTATGATATAAGTGAAGATTTTATAGATACTATGGAGGTATTAGCTAGAGCCTCGATAATCAACTGCAAGGGAAGATTAAAAGAAGAATATAAATATTTACTATAAAATAAATGGAGATTATTATGAAAAGCCTTATGCGACAAAATAATGTTTTAGAATATTTAGAGTCTACAACAATGACAGTACCTGATAAGGTGGCTTTTACAGATGCTAGTGAAAGTGTTACATTTTCCCAAACTATGAAAAGTGCAAGGGCTATAGGAACCTTTATTTCAGAAAAAGAGCATTATAATGAACCGATTGTAGTGTTCATGGGCAAACATCCTAGAACTATTTTATCCTTTTTAGGAATTGTTTATAGTGGGAACTATTACGTGCCCATAGATGATGAAATGCCAAAACATCGTATTGAATTAATTCTAGACAATTTAAAACCAAAAGCTATGATTTGTGATGATTCAACAATTGAATTAGCAAAGGATTATGGATATGATGGTAATGTATATCTTTATAGTGAAATCATTGAAAATACTGTAGACGATAAATTATTAATGGATATTAGAAATAAAGCCATTGATACTGATCCAATATATATTGTATTTACTTCAGGCTCTACCGGTATTCCAAAAGGAGTAGTAGCTTGCCATAGATCAGTAATAGACTTTGTTGAGAATTTATCTGATGTACTTAGTTTTAATGCAGATACAATATTTGGTCAGCAAGTCCCCTTATATGTAGATGCATGCTTAAAGGAGATCTACTCAACTCTTAAAATGGGAGCAACAAATGTTTTAATACCAAAAGAATTATTTATGTTTCCAATTAAGTTAGTTGAATTTATGAATGAATATAAAGTTAACACAGTCTGCTGGGTAGTTTCAGCACTAACTATAATTTCTGGCTTTGGAACCCTAGAGAAGCAAGTGCCTAAGTTTCTTCACACAATTGCATTTGGTAGTGAAGTAATGCCAATAAAGCAACTAAGAATATGGAGAAAGCACTTAAGAAAGGCAAAATTCTTCAACTTATATGGTCCAACTGAAGCAACAGGAATGTCATGTTATTATGAAATTAGTAGAGAGTTTGAACTAGATGAACTAATACCAATTGGACAAGCTTTTAAAAATACAAATATAATGTTACTAACTGAAGACAAAGAACTTGCCCAAAAGTCAGAAGTAGGGGAAATATGTATTAGAGGAACATCCCTAACTCTTGGTTATTATAAAGACTTTGAAAAGACTAATGAAGCATTCATCCAAAATCCATTAAACACTAATTACCCTGAACTTATATATTGTACGGGTGACTTAGGAAAATATAATGAACAAGGAGAATTAACATTTATATCTAGAAAAGATAATCAAGTAAAACACATGGGACATAGAATAGAACTTGGTGAAATAGAAATTATTATCAATATGTTGGACAAGGTTCAAAATGCTTGTTGCTTATTTGATGATAAGAAGAAAAAAATAATGCTATTTTATACTGGCGATGTTAGTAAAGCAGATGTTTCAATATATTTAAGAAAAAAACTACCACGCTATATGGTTCCAAATTCAATAAAGCAACTAGAAACAATGCCATATACAACTAATGGTAAGATTAATCGCAATGAAATAAAAGAAAAGTATATAAAAAAACAAGAAAGAGAGTGTTAAATATGGAAGAATTATTAGAGATTTTAGAGGAGTTACATCCAGAGATAAATTTTGAAGAACATGATAGACTAATAGATGATAAAGTTTTAGATTCCTTTGATATTATTACACTTATAGCAGAAATAAATGATGAATATGATGTTGCAATTCCTGTAGAGCACATCATACCTGAGAACTTCAATTCAGCAAAGACATTATATCAATTAATAGAAAAACTATTAGATGAGGATTACTAGGAGGAATTATGATATTTACTTCATATACATTTTTTTTCTTTCTAATTATAACTTTTCTTTTATATTATTTAATACCTAAGAAGTTTCAATGGGTTTTATTATTGATAGCTTCTGGTATTTTTTATGCCTATGCTGGATTAAAGTTCTTGATTTATATTATGGCAACAATACTTTCTACATACCTATTTAGCATTAAGATAAGTCAAAGCCATGAAGAACAAGAACTTTATTTAAAAGTAAATAAATCCAACTTGTCAAGAGGTGAAAGAAAAGAATATAGAGAAAAAACAAAGGCTACAAGGTGGAAGCTTCTTGTATTTTGTCTAATAATTAATTTTGGTATTTTGGCAGTTATTAAATATGCTGACTTTGCAATTGCTAATATTAATTCAAGCTTTAGTTTTTTTAATGTAGGCAAGCAACTTAGCTTTGCAAACTTTGCAGTACCTTTAGGAATTTCATTTTATACTTTTCAGACTATGGGATATATAATTGATATTTATAGAAAAAAATATCCTTATGAAAAGAACATTTTCAAATTAGCCTTGTTTACTTCTTTTTTTCCACAATTAATACAAGGTCCAATTAGTCGTTTTGATGATTTGAAAAAGACAATGTTCAAGGAGCATTCCTTTGATATAAATGAAATAAGTTTGGCATTACAAAGAATAACATGGGGATTCTTTAAGAAACTTGTTATTGCAGATAGATTATTAAATAGTGTTACAACAATAGCTAAAGATCCTAATGAGTATCAAGGAATATATGTACTTTTATTAATGTTTTTATATGCAATTCAACTGTATGCAGATTTTACAGGTGGAATAGATATTACGATTGGAATTGCTCAAATGTTTGGTATAAAGATTCAAGAAAACTTTATAAGACCATACTTTTCAAAATCTACGGTTGAATATTGGAGAAGGTGGCATATATCTCTAGGCTCATGGTTTAGAGAATATTTGTTTTATCCTATTTCAGTAAGTAGACCTATGCTCAATCTATCAAAATGGTCACGTAAAAAGCTTGGTGACGGAATTGGCAAAAGATTTCCGATTTATATAGCCAGTATTATTCTTTGGTTTATAACTGGTATTTGGCATGGTGCCGCATGGAACTTTATTGTTTGGGGACTATTAAATTGTTTGGTTATTTTGGTATCACAAGAGTTAGAGCCCTTATATGATAGGTTTCATAAGAGATTTGATGTAAAAGGCAAGTTCCTATTTAGATTATTTCAAGTAGCTAGAACTTTTTGGATAATGAGTTTTATAAGGGTTTTAGATTGTTATAGAGATGTATCTACTACCTTTAGAATGTATACAACTGTAGTTACCAATTTAAATTTTATGGAATTATTTCAAGGTGGTTTATTAAAAATAGGACTCTCAGTGGCTGATTATATAGTTTTGATTCCAGCAGTTCTATTAGTTCTAATAGTTAGTTTAATTGGCAGAACAGGAAGCGTTAGAGAAAAAATAGCTAAAAAACCAGAGTTAGTTAGATATCTTGCTTATAGTGCTTTAGTTTTTGCAATAATAATTTTTGGCGCTTATGGTATAGGATATGATTCTAGCCAGTTTATTTACAGCCAGTTTTAGCAGGAGGATTTATGAAGAAAAAGCTATTTTCAAATATATTAGTAGTTGTTATTTTTGTTTTTGTATTCTCTTTATTTCAAAGAATACTAATGCCAAAATATATGACGGAAATATTCGAGGGTAATTTAGTAGAAGAGTATTATGATTCTGATAAGGACCATGATGTTATTTTCTTAGGTGACTGTGAAGTGTTTTCTAATGTTTCACCTGTTAGTTTATGGGATCAACATGGGATAACTAGTTATATTCGTGGTAGTGCACAACAACTTATTTGGCAATCTTATTACCTTTTAGAAGAAACATTAACATATGAAACTCCAGATGTTGTAGTCTTTAATGTACTAGCTATGAAGTATGATCAACCACAAAACGAAGCTTATAATCGAATGACAATAGATGGAATGAAGTGGTCAAAATCGAAGATTGGTGCTATCAATTCATCTATGACAGAAGAAGAAAGTTTTGTAGAATATGTACTTCCCATATTAAGATACCATAGTAGATGGAATGAATTAGGCGAAGAAGACTTTAAGTATATGTTTAATAAAAAACCCTTATCTCATAATGGATATTTAATGAGGGCAGATATAAAACCAGTTACTATGATACCAGAGGGAAGAATTCTTCCTAATTATGAGTTTGGTGAAAACAGTTATTATTATTTAGACAAAATAACCAAGATATGTAAAGATAATGATGTTGAATTGATATTAATAAAGTCTCCAAGTGTTTACCCATATTGGTATGAAGAGTGGGATGAACAGATGGTAGATTATGCAGATAAAAATGATTTAACTTATATTAATTTTCTAGAAGTAGCTGATGAAATGGGAATTGATTATGAGACTGATACATTCGATGCAGGCTTACATTTGAATTTATCAGGTGCAGAAAAGTTTACTAGTTATTTTGGAGAAATTCTAAGTAAGGATTTTGCTTTGGAAAATCGAAAAGATGACACAAAACTTGCAAGTGCTTGGAATGAGAAGGTAGAACACTACGAATGGATGAAGGAAGATCAGCTAAATGAAATTAAGAATTATGGAAACTTAATTAGTTATGGTGCACCTGCACAAGCACAATAAGGATATAATTTTAAGGCTAAGGAAGGTAAGGTGTTAAGCATGAAAAAGATACTTATAATGTTTGTTTTGGCTTTGCTACTAGTTGCCTGTAGTGAAGATGAAGCAAAAAATGATAATGTAAATAAGCAAAATTCCTCAGACGAATCAAAAGAAAATAATGCAGATTCAAAAAATGGGGATGGTAAAGAAGAAGATAAAGATGTGGATGATAATTTTGCATTTAAAAAAAATGATGTTGTTATTACTATAGATGATGAAGCGGAAACCATCTTAAACAAACTAGGGGAACCTATGAAGTATTTTGAGGCACCAAGTTGTGCATATCAAGGACTAGACAAGACATATTATTATAGTGGCTTTGAAGTAACTACCTATACTGATAAGGATACAGACTATATAGCAAATATTTTATTAGTGGATGATAGTGTGGCTACAAGCAAAGGAATTTATATAGGTTCTAATAGAAATGATGTTGTTAATGCATATGGCAGTGAATATGTAGAAAGTACAGGACAATATTCTTACTCTAAAGGCGACTCTGAATTACAATTTATTTTTAAAGACGATTTAGTAGTTTCTATTTTATACATTAAGAAAATCTAGACATTGGGGCAGGGGACAAGTAACCTGCCCCATTTTTTCAGTTGATTAATATAGGTAAATTGTTTAGAATGTAATAATAAAGATTTAAATAGATGTAAATTGAAAGGCAAGATTAATAATATGAAAGTTAGCATTTATACAGATGGATCAGCCAGGGGAAATCCAGATGGACCTGGCGGTTATGGAACGATTATTATATTTAAGGATTCTAATGGTAAAGAGCATATCAGGGAGTATTCTGCAGGCTATAAAAAAACCACTAATAATAGAATGGAACTTATGGCTGCCATAATTGGTTTAGAATCATTAATTAAGCCTTGTGATGTAGATTTATACTCAGATTCTCAATATCTAGTTAAGGCCTTTAATGAAAAGTGGATAAATAACTGGATAAAAAATAATTGGACGCGTGGAAAAAAGAAAGAGCCAGTTAAAAACATTGACCTCTGGAAGCGCATGCTTAAAGCAAAAGAGATTCATAATGTAAGTTTTCACTGGGTAAAAGGTCATGATGGCCACCCTGAAAATGAAAGATGTGATGAACTTGCTACAAATGCAGCAGATGGGGATAATTTGTTAGATGATGTATTTTAAAGATTAGATTGGAAGGACGTAAGTATATGGCACAGTTGACACCAATGATGCAACAGTATTGCAATATAAAAGAAAATTATAAAGATTGTATACTATTTTATCGCTTGGGTGATTTCTATGAAATGTTTTTTGAAGATGCTAAAATTGCATCTAAAGAACTTGAAATTACACTGACAGGTAAAAGTTGTGGATTAGAAGAAAAAGCCCCTATGGCAGGAGTGCCGCATCATGCTGCAGATGCTTATATCAATAAATTAATAAAAAGGGGATATAAAGTTGCAATATGTGAGCAAGTAGAAGATCCTAAAGAAGCAAAAGGAATTGTAAAGAGAGAAGTTGTAAGGATAGTTACACCAGGGACTAATTTTAGCCCACAGTCCTTAGAAGAGACGAAGAATAATTATTTAATGTGTATAGTTCATACAACTAATGCTTATGGAGTTTCTATAGTTGATATTACAACAGGAGATTTTTATGTGACAGAATTAGATTCTGCCTCCAAATTAATGGACGAGATTAATAAATTCACACCAACTGAGATAGTATGCAACAGTACATTTGCAGTTAGTGGATTTTTAATAGATGAACTAACTAATAGGATGCAAATATCATTAACTTATATGGAATCTAGATTTTTTGATGAGGATAATTGTGATAGGGCACTCAAGGAACATTTCAAAGTTGCTAATCTCAATGGTCTTGGTTTAGAAGATTTTACGATAGGTGTAGTTGCTTCTGGAGCTTTGCTACAATATTTATTTGAAACACAAAAAACAAGTTTAACTCATTTGACAAGAATAACACCATATCAATCTAACAAATATATGATTATAGATTCATCAACTAGAAGAAATTTAGAACTAGTTGAAACTATGCGTGAAAAACAAAAAAGAGGATCCCTTCTTTGGGTTTTAGATAAAACAAAGACTGCAATGGGGGCTAGATTACTAAGGTCATATGTAGAACAGCCTTTAATTGAAAAAAGAGATATTAATGATAGATTAGATGCTATTGAAGAACTTAATAACAATCTTACTCTTAGAGAAGAATTAAGGGAATATTTAAATCCTATATATGATTTAGAAAGATTAATAGGTAGGATAAGCTACAAGTCAGCAAATCCAAGAGATTTGATAGCCTTTAAGAATTCCCTAGCTATGATTCCCCATATTAAATACATAATTAATCAATTAGAAGCATCCTTATGGCAAGGGGTTAATAAAAACTTAGATACTTTAGAAGATATACATGACTTAATTGAAAAAGGAATAATTAATGAACCACCTATACTTATTCGAGAAGGTGGTATTATAAAAAATGATTTTAATAAGGAAGTTGACCGTTTAAGAAGTGCAAAGACTGAGGGCAAGAATTGGCTAGCAGAACTTGAGACTAAAGAAAAACAAGAGACAGGAATAAAAAATCTAAAAATTAAATATAACAAAGTTTTCGGATATTTTTTAGAGGTTACAAATTCGAATAAAGACTTAGTTCCAGAACATTGGACAAGAAAACAAACTCTTGCTAATTCAGAAAGATACACAATACCTGAATTGAAGGAATTAGAAGATACAATTCTAAATGCAGAAGACAAGCTTTACAGTATAGAATATGAACTGTTTACAGGCATTAGGGAAGATATTGCAAGAGAGGTTGCTCGTATTCAAAAGACGGCAAAAGCCATTGCAAGAACCGATGTATTTACCTCTTTAGCCTTAGTTGCCGAGAGGAATAGTTATGTACGTCCTAAAATTAATACAAATGGATACATAGATATTAAGGATGGTCGCCATCCTGTTGTAGAAAAGATGATTCCTAATGATATGTTTGTAGCAAATGAAACTTTTTTAGATAATGATAGTAATCGTATATCTATTATTACTGGTCCTAACATGTCAGGAAAATCAACATATATGAGACAAGTTGCCTTAATTGTACTTTTGGCACAGTTAGGTAGCTTTGTTCCGGCATCTTCTGCAGATATAGGAATAGTAGATCGTATATTTACTAGAGTTGGAGCTTCAGATGACTTAGCTTCAGGTCAAAGTACATTTATGGTTGAAATGACAGAGGTTGCTAACATTTTAAACAATGCAACTAAAAACAGTTTGCTTATTCTTGACGAGATTGGAAGGGGAACTAGTACCTTTGATGGACTCAGTATTGCATGGGCAGTTATTGAGTATATAAATAATTCGAAAACTTTAGGAGCTAAAACACTTTTTGCTACCCACTATCATGAACTTACAGAATTAGAAGATAAGTTAAGCAGTGTAAATAATTATTGTATTGCCGTTAAGGAACAAGGTGAAGACATTGTTTTCTTAAGAAAGATTATTAGAGGTGGAGCTGATAGAAGCTATGGTATACAAGTTGCAAAGTTATCAGGTGTACCAAATAGCGTAATTGTACGTGCTAATGAAATTGCTGACTTGTTAAGTGAAAATGATGTAACACAAAAGGTTAAGGACATTTATGTAAAGGGTTCTGATATTATAGAATCATACACACAAGGTCAGCTAACCATATTTGATTATCACGGTAATGATGATATTATAAGTGAAATTAAAGAAATAAATCTTAATGCTATTACTCCACTTGAAGCTTTAAATAAGCTTTGCTTACTACAAAAGAAGGCTAAAAATAGGTAAGGTGATTAAATGTCAAAAATTCAAGTTCTAGATCAATATACAATAAATCATATTGCGGCTGGAGAAGTAGTTGAAAGACCTTCTGCAGTTGTAAAAGAGTTGGTTGAAAATGCCATAGATGCAAAAGCAAGTGCTATAACTGTAGAAATCAAATCAGGTGGAATTGATTTTATTCGTGTTACTGATAATGGTTCAGGAATTGACAAAGAAGATATTTTCAATGCTTTTTTAAGGCATTCAACAAGTAAGATAGAATCTGCAGATGATTTAAGCAGTATATCTAGTTTGGGCTTTCGTGGTGAGGCCCTATCAAGTATTTCAGCGGTCTCACAAGTAGAACTTATTACAAAAACCTCAAACTCAATGATTGGGACTAGATATCAAATAGCAGGAGATAAAAGAGAAGAAGCAGAAGATATAGGTTGTCCAAATGGAACAACAATTTTAATTAGAAATTTGTTCTTTAACACACCTGCAAGAAGAAAGTTCTTAAAATCGTCTACCACAGAAGCAGGCTATATTAATGAATTAATGAATAGATTAGCAGCTTCTAAGCCAAATGTTTCATTTAAATTTATTAATAATAACAAAGTAATATTATACACATCTGGGAACGGTAATCTTAGGGATATTATTTATAATATCTATGGTAGAGATATTGCATTTAATTTAATTCCTGTTAATGTAGAAACGGAAGATATCTCTATAGATGGATATATAGCAAATCCTAGCATTTCCAGAGGTAATCGAAATTATGAAAATTATTTTTTAAATGGACGCTATATAAAAAGTGACATCATTACAAAAGCCATAGAAGAGGCCTATAAGCCATATACAATGAATCATAAATATCCATTTACATCTTTATATATAAAGATGGATCCAAAAAGTGTAGATGTAAATGTTCATCCAACAAAACTTGAAGTCCGTTTTGAAGAAGGAAATGAAATTTATGATTTAATATATAATTCTATAAAGAATGCACTAACAACTAAGGAACATATTAGGCGCATAAAGCTTGCAGAGGAAAAAAGTCGGGTTAAAGAAACTAAGTCTGTGAATAAGGAAGCTCCTGAGCCCTTTGAAGTAAATAGAATTAGAAATACTTACCTTAGAGAAACACCTAAAAATCAAGAACTAAGTGAAAGTGCTAAAGAGACTGAGATTGGTAAGCTAAGAGAAATAGTTCAAGATAGTTCAAATATAATAAAAAAACAAAAAAATAAAAATCAAGAAATAGAACAGTATTCATTTCTTTCTAAGGAAGCTATAAAAGAACATAGAATTATAGGGCAAGTTTTCTTGACCTATTGGTTAGTGGAGTATGAGGAAAAATTATATATAATTGATCAACATGCTGCTCATGAAAAGGTTCTTTATGAGAAAACCATTAAGGATTTGAAGGAAAAAAATATCTTAAAGCAAAACCTAAATCCACCAATAATTCTAACTCTAAGTATGAGAGAAAAAGAAGTTGTGGAAAAATTCAAAGACGAATTTAGCGCTCTAGGATTTGAAATAGAATACTTTGGCGGTAATGAATATGCAATAAGAGAGATACCAAGTGATTTAGATGGATTGGCACAAAAAGATATATTTATTGAATTAATTGATAATCTAACTGATGAGACTTACAAACAATCATCAGAAGTTATTATAGATAAGGTTGCATCTATTGCCTGTAAGGCAGCAGTAAAAGGTAATCAAAAACTATCAACTAAGGAAGTACATGTTTTAATAAACTCCTTACTAGAATTAGAAAATCCTTACCACTGTCCACATGGAAGACCTACTATGATTTTACTTAGCAAGTATGAACTTGAGAAAAGATTTAAAAGAGTTTTATAAAAATAAAAGGATTATGATGAAGTTATGAAAAAACCATTAGTAATTTTAACAGGACCAACTGCAGTAGGAAAAACACAAATATCTATTAAATTAGCAAAAGCAATTAATGGTGAGATTGTATCTGCAGATTCTATGCAAGTATATAGACATATGGATATTGGTACAGCTAAGATAAACAAAGAACAAATGAGTGGAGTAGAGCATTATCTAATAGATATTTTAGACCCACAAGAAGAATTTAATGTGGTTAATTTCAAGACATATGCTAAAGCTGCTATTAAGGATATTTATAATAAAGGTAAAGTACCGATAATAGTTGGTGGGACTGGATTTTATATTCAGGCCCTTCTTTATGATATTGATTTTAAAGAATCGAAAGAGGACCCTATCTATAGACAAAAGCTTGAAGTTCTTGCAAAAGAAAAAGGAAATAATTATCTACATTCAAAGTTAGAAGAAGTAGATAGCGAATCTGCAATAAAAATTCATCCTAATAATATAAAAAAAGTAATAAGGGCATTAGAATATTACAAAGAAATAGGCGAGAAGATATCAGAACATAATAAAGAGCAAAGAAAAAAAGATTCACCTTTTAACTTCTCCTATATAGTTCTTAATGATGAAAGAGAACACCTATATGAACGTATCAATCTTAGAGTTGATGAAATGATAGAAAAGGGATTAGTAGCTGAAGTCAAAGAACTATTATCAAAGGGATGTAAAAAAGACATGGTATCTATGCAAGGCTTAGGCTATAAAGAAATTATTTCATATATTGAAGGAGAAAGTAGTATAGAAGAATCAGTGTATAGATTAAAACGTGATACAAGACATTTTGCAAAAAGACAATTAACATGGTTTAAACGTGAAAAAGAAGTAACATGGATTGATAAAAACAAATTACATTATGATAACGAACTAATACTAAATAAAATACTTGAAGAGTTAAGAAAGAAGAAGATATATGGATAACAAGATAAATGATATGTTTAAAAAAATGAATATTAGTGAAACGGTACTAAACTTTTGTGAACCAATAGAAGAAGAATTATATGACCGTTTTTCTCAGATAGATAAGATAGCACAGTACAATCAGCTAAAAGTTTTAAAAGCTATGCAGGATAATAGGGTAAGTGAAATGCATTTTAGTGGAACAACTGGATATGGATATAATGATTTGGGAAGGGATAAACTAGAAGAAGTATATGCTTCAGTTTTTAATGCAGAAGATGCCTTAGTTAGACCTCAAATGTCTAGTGGAACCCATGCCTTAAATGTTGCACTTTCAGGAAATTTAAGACCAGGTGATGAGTTATTATCTCCAGTTGGCAAACCCTACGATACCTTAGAAGAGGTTATAGGAATACGTCCTTCTAATGGTTCCTTAGCTGAATATGGAGTAACATACTCTCAGGTAGATTTGATGGAAGACGAAAGCTTTGACTATGAAGGTATAAAAAAAGCGATAAATTCACGTACAAAGCTTGCCACCATTCAAAGATCAAAGGGATATGATACAAGACTAACCTTTTCGGTAAGTCAGATAGGAGAATTAATTTCATTTATTAAGTCTATTAAGCCAGATGTAATATGTATGGTTGACAATTGTTATGGTGAATTTGTAGAGATAATTGAACCAACAGATGTTGGAGCTGATTTATGTGTTGGATCTTTAATAAAAAATCCTGGTGGAGGGCTAGTAGCAACAGGAGGTTATATAGTTGGCAAAAGTAAGTTTGTTGAAAATGCAGCATACCGTCTTACTTCTCCTGGACTAGGTAAAGAAGTTGGTCCTAGTCTTGGTCTAAACACCCAACTTTTTCAAGGACTTTTCATGGCGCCACAAGTTTCCTCAGGAGCTTTAAAAGGAGCAGTTTATGCTGCAAATATTTACGAGAAACTTGGTTTTGCGGTTAATCCTGATGGAAAACAAGAAAGACATGATATTATTCAAGCAATTACTTTAGGTAGCAAAGAAAGAGTAATTGCCTTCTGTCAGGGAATTCAAAAAGCAGCCCCAGTAGATAGTTTTGTCAGTCCAGAGCCATATCCAATGCCTGGTTATGATTCAGATGTAATTATGGCAGCAGGTACATTTGTTCAAGGTTCATCTATTGAGCTAAGTGCAGATGGGCCAATTAAGGAGCCGTATGCAGTTTATTTCCAAGGAGGCTTAACTTGGCATCATGCTAAACATGGAATACTAATGTCTTTAGAAGAATTGTATAAAAGAAATCTAATAGACATTAATTAACAGATAAAGACTTGTTTTTATGTACAAAATCCTAACATTATGTTAGAATTATTGTGTTATCGTTATAGGATTTATTACAAGTACAGAAAGGATAAAACTATGGCTAAAGTTACAAAAAGCACATGGGCACTTGTCTTAATGATATTAGCAGGCATTGTAATTGGAGGTTTTATAGGATATGTAGTTAGAGACGTTCCCTATCTTTCCTTACTTAACTATGGAAAGGATTTTTCAATTGGAGGATCTAACGAAGGAACCCTGCGTTTAGATTTAGGCATTCTTATTTTAAATTTTGCACTAGCAGTTAAGATAAACATTGCAAGCATAATAGGTGTTATTTTAGCAATTATTATTTATAAAAAATTATAATTTATATCTCAGGCTTATAACCTAATTTATCTAGTAGGTTAATTATATATTCCTTCTTTTCTTGGAGAGAGAAAAGCAGGAGGATATCTATGAAAGAAAAGTATTTTACAGTAAAAGATTTACCAGTTACAGAAAGACCTTACGAAAGATGTGAAAAATATGGAACTCAAGTTTTATCTGAGGCAGAATTGCTTGCGGTTATTATTCGTACAGGTTCTAAAAATGAAAGATCAGTCGATCTTGCCGCAAGAGTATTAAATTACAATCAGACAACTCCAGGTTTAGTTGGCCTAAATTATATGAACTTAAATGATTTGATGTCTATTCATGGGATTGGACGTGTAAAAGCAATTCAACTTCTTTGTGTTGCTGAGCTATCTAAACGTATGGCAAAGGCAACTCATCAAGAAAGAATGCAATTTACCAATCCAGAACTAGTTGCAAATTATTATATGCAAGATATGCGATATTTAACTAAGGAAAAAGTTTTCTTACTTATGTTAGATACAAAAAGTAGAATTATAAAGGATATGGAGATGACCTCAGGCACAGTTAATGCATCCTTATTGTCTCCAAGAGAAATCTATCTAACAGCCTTAAAGTATGAAGCAGTTAATTTGATTTTATTGCATAATCATCCTAGTGGTGATCCAACGCCAAGCCGTGAAGATATTCATTCAACAAAAAGGATAAAAGAAGCAGGCAATTTAATTGGTGTAAAACTTATGGATCATATTATAATTGGAGACAATAAATATATAAGTCTTGGAGAAGAAGGATACTTATAGTTTTAAAAAAGACAAAAGGAGATATATAAATGACTTATAAAACATACGGAATTGATTTTGGAACAAGTACTATCAAGATTTATCAAAAAAATAGTGGAATAGTATTAGATGAAAAAAATATTCTTGCGATAGAAAAAACAAACAATGTAAAAAAAATAATCGAAGGTGGCAATAAAGCCTATGAAATGCATGGCAAAGCCCCATCTAATATAGTTGTAACATATCCAGTTAGAAATGCTGTAATTGCAGACTTAGCAGATATGCAAGCCTTACTTAATTATTTACTTAGGAGAATGAATAAGGGCAAGAAGATGTCTCCTTCTGAATTTTATGTTGCAATTCCTTGTGACATTACTGATGTGGAAAAGAGAGCATTTATAGACTTGATATATATGTCTGACGCAAGGGCAAGAGATATAAAGGTTGTTAGAAAGCCTATAGCTGACGCTGTTGGAGTTGGACTTGATGTTGCCTCTGCTAATGGGAATATGGTAGTGAATATTGGAGCAGATACAACCGAAATCTCGGTTATATCATTAGGCGGAATAGTTATAAGCAATTTGATACCAGTTGGTGGTAATCAATTTGATGAATCTATAATGTCTTATGTTCGTAAAAATGACAATCTATTAATTGGTGAAAAAACTGCTGAAGGAATTAAGAAGCAGTTAGCTTCAGCCTTCCCTACTGAGGACCAAAGCATAACTGTTTTTGGCCGTGATTTAGTTAAAGGATTACCAGTTAAGATTAATGTGGATTCTTCTATAGTTTTCAACTCTATTGTAGAGCAACTTTATTCAATAGTTGATTCAATCAAATATTCATTAGAGAGAACACCACCAGAGATATCATCTGATATTATGGAGTCAGGTATTTATATTACTGGAGGTTCGGCAAGTTTGCTTGGATTAGATAAACTAATTTCTGATGAAACAGGTCTAAAAGTCAATGTGTGTGAAGATCCTTCTAATACTGTTATTAATGGATTAGGTAGGATTATTGAGGATAAGAAGTTAGCAAACCTTGCTATATCATCTAAAAAATTTGGAATTAATTAAGAAGGTAGAGAGGGATTTATGAAAAGGCGGACAAAGGTTAAAATTAAATCAAAGCATATTTTAATTATTGCCTTAGTTTTTTTTATGGGATTGATGGTGGCAACTTTTGTATTTCCAGAAAAGTTTACAGGCCTTAAAGCATCAGTTGGCAATGTTGTTTCTCCTATGCAAAACGGTATTAATACTGTAGGGAAAAATATCTCTAATCAATGGGACAAACTACAAAACATGAATGATTTAATGAATGAAAATGAAATATTAAAAGAAGAAATAAACACAATTTTATATGAAAATAAGTTATTGCTTCAAGATAAATACGAATTAGACCGCCTTAGAGACTTATATGAGTTAGATAAAAAGTATGCAGAGTATCCCAAGGTTGCGGCAAGAGTAATTGGAGCAGACCCCAATAACTGGTTCACTACCTTTACTATTAACAAAGGTAAGGCAGACGGTATCAGTGTCGATATGAACGTAATGGCAGGCAATGGACTTGTTGGCATAGTTGAAGAAGTAGGAACAAATTGGGCAAAAGTAAGAACGATAATAGACGATCAAAGTAATGTTAGTGGAATGTTTATTAAGACCTCTGATACATGTATTGTTGAAGGGGACTTAGAACTTATGCAAAAAGGTGTAATTAGAGTAGAGAACATTAATAAAGATGCAGAAGTTGAAGAGGGTTATGAAGTTGTAACTTCTCATATAAGTGATAAGTACCTACAAGGAATACTAATTGGTTATGTAAAAGATATAAGTATAGACTCTAACAAAATGACTAAATCAGCATATTTAGTTCCAGCTGTTAATTTTGAAAAATTAGAAGAAGTTCTTATTATTACAGAGAAAAAGAAAATTATAGAACAGCCTGAAGAAGGGGAATGAATTAAGTGATATTAAGAATGATTGTAATAGCCATAGAAATTCTTATATGTTTTTTATTACAAACTACAGTATTTCAGCAATTTGCCTTGGCAGGAATTGTCCCTAACTTACTACTAATTATAACTGTAACATATGGATTTTTAAGAGGTAGGAAGGTTGGTATAGCAGTTGGAATAACTTGCGGTTTATTAGTGGATTTTATGTATGCGGACCTAATAGGTATTTATGCTGTTATATTTATGTTAATTGGCTATGCAAATGGATTGTTTGGGAAGATATTCAACAGATCAGATAGAGTAGTTCCAATTGTTTTAATTGGATTTAGCCAGTTTGGCTACTTTATATTATATTATATTATTAACTTTTTACTACGTGGTAAACTAAATATCTTCTTTTACTTTACCACTATTGCTTTGCCAGAAATCGTATATACTACAATAATTTCCATCCTTGTTTATAGAATATTTTATAATATTGATAATAAAATTGATGGTTTATATAAGAAGGAGGCATAAATTTTGTTTGATGATATGCTTGAGAAGATAAAACAAATATTCGCGTCCAGATTAATACCTATTTTTATAATCTTAGTAGTTCTGTTTACGCTTTTAGTAAATAAATTATTTGAAATTCAAATTATTGAAGGACAAAAAAACAAAGAAGTAACATCCTCTTTACAGGACACAAGATTGGTAAGTACCGGGGCAACAAGGGGCTTGATAAGGGCAGCAGATGGTGAGATATTAGCAGGTAATGAATTGGTTTATACTGTGGAATTATATGATGTCTTATCTTCAAATGAAGAAAAGAATGCTATGATATCTTATTTAATAGAGACCTTAAAAGAATATAATAATGAAATTGAAATATCATTTCCACTTTATTATGAAGCTGGCAAGTTTCATTTTTCAGAAAGTGGAAGTGCACTAAAAACTTTTAAGACTAATGCATTTGCAAGTGGTAAATTAACTGAAGAAGAAGAAAAAGCAACAGCAAAAGAAGTATTTGAATATATGCGTGATGATAGGTTCAAAGTAGATGAGAAGTATTCTATAGAAGAGACCCTGGAAATATTATCACTTAGATATGCTATGTATGTTGTGTGGCCAGCGCATAATCCTGTTCTAATTTGCAGTGACGTTGATGAAGAAACAGTGGTGGCCATTAAGGAAAGATCTCACAAGTTAAAAGGGGTAAACATTAACAAGCAGTCTCATCGTGTTTATACTGAGGATAATGAGCCGTTTTCTCACATTTTAGGATATACAGGTTTGATAACAGAAGGAGAATTAGAGAATTATAATAGTGAAAATCCTGAAAAATATAACTCCTTTGATCTAGTTGGAAAAACAGGTATAGAAGCAAGTTTTGAAGAAATTCTATCTGGCCAAAAAGGCGAAATGACTATTGCGCTTGATGGAAACAACAAACCTACAGAAGTAATTAATAGTATTGAACCTACAGCAGGAGGGGATGTTTATCTAACGATTGATCCTGATTTGCAAAGGGCTGTATATCAGTTAGTAGAACAAAACTTATCAACTATACTTTTATCTAGAATTAACAATAGTAAAGATTATGGTAGTAGGGGTGAATCAACATCTGATATTAGAATTCCTATATATGATGTTTATTATGCTTTTATTAATAATGAAATTATAGATACTAATCATTTTAAAGCTGATGATGCAACACAGCTAGAGCAGGAAGTGTACCAAACCTTCCTTAACAATTTAGAAAATGTATTAGATAAATCAGAACTTGTTTTAGCGGTAGATAGTAAGCAAACCAGTAAAGATATTTCAGAAGAAATGAATGAATATATTTCTTATATTTATGAATTGCTTAATACTAATAATGTTTTAATAAAAGATAAGGTTGATAAAAATGACGAGATTTATATTGAATATACAAAAGACAAGGTAAGCTTAAGTGAATATTTACAATATGCATTAGCTAACAATTGGATAGATCTTGATAAACTAGGTGTTGATGAAGAGTACTATGATACAAATGAACTTTATAATAAATTAATTGAATATATAAAAGATAAATTATATGAAGACAAAGATTTTCATAAAATAATTTACTATTATTTGGTAGATACCTACAAATTATCAGGAACTGAAATTTGCCTTTTGTTATTTGACCAAGGTGTGTTAGAATATAAGGAAGAAGATATTAGTAAACTCAAGAATGGGGCAATATCTTCATATACATTTATCACTGCTAAGATACTAAACTTAGAAATAACTCCTGATATGCTTGGACTTGAACCATATAGTGCATCTGTACTTGTAACCGATGTTAAAACTGGCAAGCTTCTATCGGCGGTTTCTTATCCTAGCTATGATAGTAATAATTATGTGGATTACTTAAGTAACAACCTTACTTCTCCGCTATATCCTCGCGTAGTTAAAGAGGCAATTGCACCAGGTTCCACATATAAGATGGTTAGTGCAATAGCAGGATTAGAAGAGAATGTTATTACTCCATATGAAAAGACTACATGTGAATATGTTTTCACCAAAACTACACCACATGCAAGATGCCACAGCAGACATCATGGTTCGGTTAATTTGCCTGAAGCTTTAGAGGTTTCTTGTAACTATTATTTTTATGAACTAGGATATAGGTTAGGATTTTCATCAGGTAACTTTAATGATAATACGGGACTAGAAAAGCTTAGTCATTATTCGAACTTGTTAGGCTTAGGACTTGGTGGAACTACCAATCTTGAAAAAGAGTTTGCTACAACAGCAAACACATCTGCTTCAAAGGACAGTTTGGTTCGTTCTGCTATTGGACAAGGGAGTAATATATTTACACCAGCAGAGTTATCTACTTATATAACAACATTTGCAAACAGTGGTATAAGACATGATTTAACAATGATTGATAAAACCTATGTAGATGGTAAGTTTATAGAGAATGAAGCAGAATATAAGCAACTAGAAGAAATTTCTGCGAGTTCAATTGACTATATACAAAGAGGAATGTATTTAGTTGCTAATGGGGAAAGAAGTTCTATAGATTATATATTTGAAAACTTGAAAGAGGCAGGTATAGAAATAGCTGGTAAGACGGGTACTAGTCAGATAAGCAAGAATCATGCAAATAATGCCTTGTTTGTATCATATGGTCCATATGATAACCCTGAGATATCTATTACAGTAGTAATACCAAATGGACATAATTCAGGTAATGCTACAAAACTTGCTAAAGATATTTATGAATATTATTTTAATATAGCAGATGAAGATGAACTTCTTAGCGGTACAGCCGAGGAAGGCTCTGCAGATACGCCTGATATTTCTGATTAACAGAACATAACATAATGATTTAATTACAAACAAATATTTCTTGAGATTTTGTAATATTGGAGGTTTCAATGGGTAATTCGGTAATAATTAAAGGTAACAAATACGGTATAAAAGTAGTATTAGATGGTGAATTAAGCTTTCCAGAACTAAAGGTTAAAATTAGAAGCAAATTCAAAGATTCTTCTAAGTTTTTTGATGATGCAAAGATGGCAATTAGTTTTGAAGGTCGCGATTTAACTAGCGAAGAAGAAAGACAAATCTTAGATATAATTGCTGAAGAAACTGAACTTCATGTAGTTTGTATTATAGACAAGGATAAGAAAACTGAAGAAAAGTTTAAAAAATCATTAGACGAGAAGTTATTAGAATTATCAAACACAACAGGTCAGTTTTACAAAGGGAATTTAAGATCAGGACAAGTCTTGGAATCTGAGACAAGTATTATAGTAATTGGTGATGTTAATCCTGGAGCAAGAATAGTATCCAAAGGTAATATTGTAGTACTTGGAGCACTTAGAGGAACTGTTTTTGCAGGAGCAACTGGAAATTCGAATTCATTTATAGTTGCCTTAGATATGATGCCAGGACAAATTCGCATTGCAGATGCAATTGCTAGGTCACCTGATAATTTGGAAAAGAAAGAAACAAAAGAAGCTATGGTTGCTTTCTTGGAAGATGGTAATATTTATATTGAGCCATTAAGCAAGGATTCAATAAATGATATGAGTTTATAAAAGATATAAACAATATAACATTACAAATAATATAAAATTATACTTGGAGGAATTTTAATAATGGGTGAAGTAATAGTTGTAACTTCTGGTAAGGGTGGAGTAGGTAAAACGACTTCTACTGCTAATGTGGGTACAGGTTTAGCAATGCTAGATAAAAAAGTTGTATTAGTTGATACTGACATTGGTCTTAGAAATTTAGACGTTGTAATGGGGCTTGAAAACCGTATAGTTTATAACATAGTTGACGTTATTGAAGGAAACTGTAGATTAAAACAAGCCTTAATTAGGGATAAGCGTTATCCAAATCTTTTTTTACTTCCATCTGCACAAACTAGAGATAAAACTGCTGTAACAACAGAACAAATGAAAAAACTAACAGATGACTTAAAAGAACAATTTGATTACATATTAATGGACTGTCCAGCTGGAATTGAGCAAGGCTTTAAGAATGCTATTGCAGGAGCAGAAAGTGCATTGGTTGTTACCACACCAGAGATATCAGCTGTTAGAGATGCTGATAGAATAATTGGTCTTTTAGAAGCAAATGAAGTAGAAAAAATTAATTTAATTGTAAACAGAATTAAACCTGACATGGTAAAGCACGGCGATATGATGTCTAGTGAAGATGTAGTGGAAATACTTGCAATAGATCTTATTGGAGTAATACCTGATGATGAAAACATTGTAATTTCAACTAACCAAGGTGAACCTCTAGTAGGTACTGATACATTAGCAGGACAAGCTTATTTGAATGTCTGCCGAAGAATATTAGGGGAAGAAGTACCGTTTATGGATCTATTTGCAAAAAGAGGATTTTTCAGCAAAATTGCAAATATGTTTAAAAACTAAAGAAGGGGGAATATATAGCTATGCGAATTTTTGATTTTTTTAAGAAAAAGACATCGAGTGATATAGCAAAAGACAGATTAAAACTTGTATTAGTTTCCGATAGGGCTGGTGTTTCACCAGAAGTGATGGAGCAGATGAAGAATGATATCATTAAAGTAATTACTAAGTATATTGAAATTGATCAAGAAGGCTTAGAAATTAGTGTTTCACAAACCGAATCCGATTCTCATAACGGTGTAGTTCCTGTTCTTTATGCTAATATTCCAATAAAAGATATGAAAAAGAATTAATAGGGATGGTATCATGATCAATTTTAAAAAACACGATTTAAAGAATTATAATATATCGTTAATCATAATTGTTACAGTGCTTTCAATGATAGGAATATTTCTTATATCTATCGTGCAAAAAGATACTGAACATTTATTTGAAAAACAAATACTAGGATTAGTTGCAGGATTAACGATAGCAGTGGTCGTATCCTTTATTGATTATCGTTTTATAGGTAGGTTTTTTATTATATTTTATATTATTAATCTGGGATTATTAATTGCGGTTAAGTTGTATGGTAAAAACGTGTATGGTGCAACAAGATGGTTAGATTTAAAGTATTTTACATTTCAACCTTCTGAGCTTAGCAAAGTAATAATGATTATATTTTTTGCAAAGTTATTTACCATATTCAAAGAAAAACTTAATACTTTCCCAGTTGTTTTATTATCAATAGCTACATTTGCAATACCAATTTACCTAGTTTTATCTCAGCCAGACTTATCATCAAGTTTAGTATTTGTATTTGTTTTTCTTATGATGATATATGTTGCTGGCTTAAAATATAAGATTATTATTCCAGCTTTACTTATTGGAATCCCTTTGTTTTTAGGATTGTTTTGGTATGTACAACAGGATTACCAAGCGATTCTATCACCTAGTCAACAACTAAGAGTCTTGTCGATTATTAATCCTGAAGAATATGCAGGAACTATGTATCAGCAAGAGAATTCTATAACTGTTATTGGTTCAGGTAAGCTAACGGGCAAACTTCTTCAAGAAGAAGGAACAGAAGCTATACTTAGTGATACTTATGTTCCGGTTTCAGAAAGTGACTTTATATTCTCTGTAGTAGGGGAAGCTTTTGGATTTATTGGAGCCTTTTTAGTGCTTTTATTATATGTAATAATTATTGTAAAATGCTTAATGGTCGCACGTAATTCTCCGGATTATATGGGAAAGCTAATTGCTTCAGGTGTTGCTTGTATGTTTATGTTTCAAGTATTTGTTAATGTAGGGGTTGTAACAGCAATTTTACCTAATACGGGTTTACCATTGCCGTTTTTAAGTTATGGTTTAAGTTCGTTGGTTAGTAGCTTTATAGCTATAGGTTTAGTTCTTAATATTAGTTTACAAAAAAACAAGAGAAGGAGGTAGCATTATGAATATTGGATTGATAGCACATGATGCTAAAAAAATATTAATGCAGAATTTTTGCATAGCATATAGGGGTATACTAAATAAACACTCTTTGTATGCCACCGGTACTACTGGTAGGCTTATCGAAGAAGTGACTAATTTAAATGTGCATAAATATCTAGCAGGACATTTAGGAGGAGAACAACAGCTAGGTTCGCAAATTGAACACAATCAAGTTGATTTGGTTATTTTTTTAAGAGATCCTCTTACTCCCAAATCACATGAGCCAGATATTAATAATGTAGTACATCTATGTGATACTCATAATATACCACTAGCAACCAATTTAGCAACTGCAGAATTATTAATAAAATCATTAGACCGGGGAGATTTATCTTGGCGAGATGCATACAGAAAACAATAAAAAAAATTAAAAACATAGTATTATTCCTAGTAATTATATGTTCACTAACATCATGTACAAAGAATAATAATATACCAAATTATAAAGATATAAATACTCAAGAGAAGCAGCAAATTCAAGTTGTTAATTCAAACATAAATGTTTCGGATTTTTATAGTGGAGATTTAGCTGTAATTCCAGTAGAAGAGGATAGTTATGATGAGAATATTACGGCATCTTCCTCTTTACTTGTCAATGTAACAGATAATGATTTTGTTTTTGCAGACAGTATTTATCAAAAGTTGTATCCTGCAAGTATAACTAAGATTATTACTGCATTAGTTGTATTAGAACAAGGCAATTTAGATGATAAAGTTGTTGTTAGTAAGAATGCTTGTAGTATATATGAAGAAGGTGCAAAGCTTTGTGGATTTACAGAAGGTGATGAGATTGAATTAAGATCCTTGCTTAGTATCTTTTTGATTTATTCAGGTAACGATGCTGGAATAGCACTTGCTGAACATATTTCGGGTTCAGAAGAAGAATTTGCCAAAGAAATGAATAAAACTTCAAAAAGATTAGGGGCTGTACATTCAAATTTTGTAAACCCTCATGGTTTACACGATGACAATCATTACACAACTGCTTATGATTTGTATTTAATATTTAATGAACTGTTAAACTATGATGAGTTTATTTCTATTATTAATAAGTCTAGTGTTACTGCAAGTTATCTACAAGTAAATAAAGAAATAAAGACTCATCAATATATGAACACAAATCGTTATTTACTTGGTAGAACTAGCAAGCCTGAAAATGTCTCTGTCATAGGTGGCAAAACAGGAACTACACAAAAGGCTGGAAGTTGTTTAATTTTATATAGTCTTGATAATAATGAAAAAGAGTATATATCCGTGATACTACAAGCCGAAAGTGGTAATTATTTATATGATCAAATGACTCATTTATTAAATATGATAGAATAATATAATGTATTAGAAAATCCTGTTGTTTTTAATGCTCTATTGTACTATAATTAGCATAAGAACAAACAAGTTTTTATACATATCAACCAATACTAACTATCTTAAGGAGGAGATATCAATGATACAGTTAATTACTGGCACAAAGGGAAAAGGCAAAACTAAGATTTTACTTGACAAAGTAAACTCCGCTGTAAAAGAAGTAAAGGGTACGATTGTTTATCTAGATAAGAGCAATAAACATATGTATGAATTAAGTAACAAAGTACGTTTAATTGATGTAAAGTCATATCTAATAGAAAATACAGAAGAATTCTTAGGGTTTATAAGTGGTGTGATTTCACAGGACCACGATCTTGAAACAATTTATGTTGATAGTTTTCTGCACATTTCACATCTAGAAAGTAAAGAATTAGACCAACTCATTCCAATATTTGAAAAACTTAATATTCTAACGGATAGATACGAGGTAGACTTTGTAATAAGTATGTCTTGTAATGAAGATGATTTGCCAGATGCATTGACCAAATATGTTGGTGTATCTTTATAATATACGAATTTATTATATTTAAAAACAAAGAATATGCAAGAAACATACTAATTTGTTTCTTGCATAGTCTTTTATATGGATGTATTCATTATGATTAGATATCACTTTCAATTCTTCCAAAAAAGGATAGGGAATATAAGCCTGCTAAACCTACTAAGGTATAAACAATTCTAGATAAAATTGACATATCTCCAAAAATTATACGCACAAGGTCTATTTCAAACAATCCAATAAGTCCCCAATTGACAGCTCCAATTACAACTAAAACTAAACAAATATAATCTAATGTTTTCATTATAAGGTCTCCTTCTAATATATTTTTAATATTATTTCCAATATAAAAGTTTATATTCATTTATATGTAAAGAAAATATCAGAATTAGGGCTTTATTTATAACGAAATTATAAGTATAATATAAGAGGTATGTAAATGTGGACATGTTAGGAAGGAGTCACATTCTTGAAGAAGAAATCTAATATTAAAAAATTTAGAAAACGTAAAAGTATAAATGTTGGTCATATCGTTTTTCTAATTATATTTTTATATATTTTTATCAGCGTCTATTTGTATTTTACAAAAGAACACTTGACTATTTATGAAGTTAGGAAAGGTTCAATTGCTAAAGATACAATTTTTAATGGTCTAATTATTCGTGAGGAAGAAGTTCAAAATACAAGTATGGCCGGATATGTTTATTATTATTATAAAGATGGAGATAGAGTTCCTAAAAACTCGCTCGTCTATTCTATAGATGAAAACCAAAGCAACACTACTTTGATTGATAGTGAATTAGATAACTCTACTTTGAATAAAGAGGAAATATATAAGATTAAGAAGGAAATATCTAGTTTTCAACAAAACTATGATAATTCTAATTATTTGACATCATATGATTTCAAATATAACTTAAACAATGCTTCCCTTGATATAATGAATGAACAAAAGCAAAGTTTTTTAAGAGAACAAGAAAGTTCTAGTGATAATACTTACTTTCAAGTAGTAAATTCAGTACTAAGTGGAATAATTACATATTATACAGATGAACTTGAAGGCTTGTTAGCAGAGGATATTAGATATGAACATTTTGAACTAGAAAACTATAACAAGACATCACTTCGAAAAAATGAAATCTATGAAGCTAATGCTCCTGTATATAAGATTGTGACAGATAATACTTGGAATATTATAATACCACTTAAGGAAGAACAATATAATTATTTTATTAATAAGAGCAGTGAATCAGATTATCAAGTTAACATAAGATTCAGAAATGAAGGAATTGAAAGTTCTGGTAACTTATCTTGTTTTAAAAATGGTCAAGAGTTTTTTGGAAAAATAACATTAGACAGTTATATGGAGAAGTTTGTTAATCAACGTTTTGTGGAAATAGAGCTACAGGTGGACAAAAACACAGGTCTTAAAGTTCCCAACTCCGCTATTATTGATAAAGAGTTTTATAAAGTTCCCCATGAATTTTTTTCCCATGGTGGGGATACTGATAGCCTTGGTGTTATCTTAGAAGGTGTAGATGAAAATGATGAGTTGACAATGACATTTGTATCAACTGAAATTTATTATGAAGATGAAAACTATGCTTATATAAATAGCTTAATATTTGAGCCTAATAGTAGGATTTTATCCGTAACTAACAAAGATCTAAGATTAAGTGAGAAAGACACTTTAAAGGGCGTTTATAATGTGAATAAAGGATTTGCAATATTTAGACGTATTGAAATAATTGAAGAAGGACAAGAGTACACTATAGTAAAAGATGGGACATCTTATGGTATTTCAGATTACGACCAAATTGCCCTGATTGGTGATACAGCTATTGAACAACAGATTATTTATTAAGGAGAGTATACTACATGATTTTTAATAACTTGAAACGGGTTGAGGAGAATATCTCAAATGCTTGTAAGAGAGCAGGTAGGAACAGAGAAGATATCACATTGATTGCTGTAAGCAAAACGAAGCCTATAGAGATGATGGAAGAAGCGTTAGAAGCAGGAATTAAGGATTTTGGAGAGAACAAAGTACAAGAACTTACTTCAAAATATGAAAAAATGAACAAGGATTTTAATTGGCATATGATAGGTCATTTACAGAGAAATAAAGTCAAATATATAGTTGATAAGGTTGACTTAATACATTCGGTTGATTCTCTAAGACTTGCAAAGCAAATTGAAAAAGAAGCCCAAAAGAGGAATGTTAAGTCAGATATATTGATTGAAGTAAATATAGCAAATGATCCTAATAAGTTTGGATTTAAAGAAGAAGAGTTATATAGTACTATTGAAGAAATATCTAATCTTAAGCATATTAATATAAAAGGATTAATGACAATTGCACCATATGTTGACGACCCAGAAGATAATCGAGATTTTTTTAGAAGAATTAAACAATTATCTGTTGACATAAACTCAAAAAACGTTGATAATGTAGATATGGATATACTTTCTATGGGTATGAGTGGTGATTATGAAGTTGCTATTGAAGAAGGTGCTACTATAGTACGCATAGGAACAGGTATATTCGGCGACAGAAATTACACAGTTAACAAATTGACATAAAGTAAACATAGAATAATATTTCATAGGAGATAAGGTTATGGCTAATGTATTTAAAGGGTTTTTGGATTTTTTCAGATTAAACGATGAAGATGATTACTTTGATGATTTTGATGAACTTGAATTACAAGAAGAAAAAGAACGCAAACGTATTGCAAGGGAAGAACGTAGGGCTTTAAAGCAAGAAAGAAAGGATGATAGTATACCAGATATATCTCCGAGGCCAGCGATAGCTAATAGCAGCAGAAGGACTAGAAGTACAAGACCTAGTTCAAGCAAAGTTGTGCCTATTAGATCTTCAGTAAAAGGTTTTGAAGTAGCTATTATGAAACCAACTGTTTTTGAAGATTCAAAAGAAATTTGTGATTTATTAATATCTGGACGTGTAACGGTTATTAACTTAGAAGGATTTGATATTGATATTGCACAAAGAATTATGGACTTTGTATCCGGATGTGTATATGCAATTAACGGTAAGTTACATCAGATTTCTAACTATATATTTATCGTTACGCCTGAGAATGTTGATATTTCAGGAGACTATCTAGAATTATTAGAAAGTAATGGCTTTGAAGTACCAACTTTGAATAAGGAGTTTTAACTATTATGGACTTGTTTTATAAGGTACTTTCTACTTTTTTTATTGTTTTAGAAATTATATTACTTGCATATGTTGTATCATCAATACTACCTCTTAATAATAATATCCGTAAAAAGATAACTGAAATAATAACTCCATTATTAGCTCCAGTTCGCTATCTTTTAAAGTATTCTATATTTAAAACTAATACTGTGGACTTGTCGCCAATAATAAGTTATGTTATTGTTACATTTTTACAGAGGTTTTTCTCTGTTTAATTTGGACAAATTATTATAGAAAGGCATACAGTATGCAGGGAGACAAAGAAGAACAATTACTAATAAAAAGGTTCAAGGAATTGGGATCAACAGCATATTATAAAGGTATTTTAACATATACTGATTTCCTTAACTTAAATGAAATCAGTATATTTCATTCTATCAAAAAAGATTTAGGCAAGCTACTCTATGAAAGTTATGGTGGATACGAAGGAGCAGAAAGACAAATCTTTTTTTTGAAGGGAAATGATATAGAGCTTAATTATGATGAATATATTTCTTGTGTTCTAATTGAACCTTTGAACAAAAGATTTAGTGATAAATTAAGCCACCGAGATTTTCTAGGTTCCATACTAGGGTTGGGACTTGAAAGAACTAAGATAGGTGACATATTAGTTAGAGATAATGAAGCTTACTGCTTTTGTTTTACTAATATTAGTGATTTTATTATAGATAACTTAAACAAAGTAAAACATACATCAGTATCATGCAGTATAGCTGATACAAAAGCTAATCATTTCACTCCTAATTTTATTGAGATTAGTGGAACTATCAGTTCTAATAGGTTGGATGCTATAATCTCAGTAGCACTAAAAACTTCTAGGAACAAAGTATTAAACCTCATATCAAGTGGTAAGATATTTATAAATGGTAAGGAAGTTCTTTCTAACAGCCATACTTTAAAAGAAGAAGATATTTTTTCAATTAGAGGTCATGGTAAGTTTATATATAAAGGCGAGAAAGGACTAAGCAGAAAAGGAAGATTACGCATTCTGCTACTAAAATACAATTAGGAGGGAATTTATGATTACACCTGTTGAATTACAAAGTAAAGTTTTTAAATCTGGTTTTGGTTATGATAAGAAAGACGTAGATAGTTATCTAGAAGCAGTATTAGTTGATTATGAAAAATTATACAAAAACAACTTAGAATTAACTGAATCCTTGTGTGAGCTAAAAGAAAAATTAAAATACTATAGAACTATTGAAAGAACTCTCCAAAAAGCTTTAATTCTTGCTGAGAAGACTGCTGAGACTACCAAGCAATCTGCCAAGGAAGAAGCAGAAATTACAATTAAAGAAGCTAGGTTAAATGCAAACACCATAGTTAGTGAAGCCAAGAATGAAGTGCAAAGCATTCACAGACAATCAATTGACTTAATTCAACAATATGAATTATATAAGGCTCAATTCAAACAATTAGCTATGACTCAGTATGAATTGATTAATAGTGATGCCTTTAAGATTCAAATAGCCAACCTATCTAATCTTGTTTTTAAAGAAGATACATCTGCTAATACAGAAGAAGTTGTAGAAGAAATTATAGAAGAAGATGTTGAAAAAGATGTTGAAAAAGATGTTGAAAAAGATGTTGAAAAAGAGAAGAATGCAGACCCAGAAGAAGTTGTTAAAGAAGATGAAGCATTATCAAAAGAATATATAGATATGCATGAAATAGTTGACGAGACTTCAAACGAAGATAAGAAGGATAATGACGACAAAGATAACAATGACGAAAACTTCATGTTTTTTAGCTTAGGGGATGACGAATAGAGGTACTTATGGAATATTTTATAGAGGTAAAAGAAGAAGACAAGGTTATTTATCCAATTAACATTACAAATAGTTTTGAAAAACTTTATGATACACTAAGGGATTTAGATATATCCAAGAAAAAAGTATGTATAGTTTCAGATTCTAATGTTAGTAAGCTATATACAGATGAGATAAGTGATGCAATTAAAAAAAGTGCAAATGAAGTGAATACATTTAATTTTTTATCTGGAGAAAAACAAAAGAATTTAGAAACTGTCTATTCTTTGTATGAAAAACTAATAGAATTAAAATTTGACAGAAAAGATATCTTAATTGCACTTGGTGGAGGTGTAGTTGGAGACTTAACTGGTTTTGTTGCGGCCACATATTTACGTGGAATTTCTTACATACAAATCCCAACATCACTATTAGCTATGGTTGATAGTAGCATAGGTGGTAAAACAGGGGTTGATTTTTTAGGCTATAAAAATATGGTTGGGGCTTTTCATCAACCAGCGGCTGTACATATTAATACAAAGACGCTCAAAACCTTAGCTAAGGAGCATTTTCATAATGGAATGGCAGAAATACTCAAGCATGGTTTGATTAAGGATTTAGACTACTTTAAATGGCTTGAATCCAACAAGGATTCTATTAATTCTTTCAACTTAGATATAATTAATGAGATGATATATAAAAGCTGTATAATCAAAAAAGAAGTAGTAGAAAATGATCCAAAAGAACAAGGAGAAAGAGCCTTATTAAACTTTGGTCATACTATTGGTCATGCCATAGAAAAGGCTATGGATTTTGAATTACTGCATGGAGAATGTGTAGGTCTTGGTATGGTTTCAGCGGCTTATATTTCTCTTAATAGAGCCTATATAACTAAGAAAAAATTTGATTATATAATACAAATTCTTAAAGACTTTAACTTAGCAGTTAATATATCCTCTAGCATGCTGAATGTTGATTCACTTCTAGAGATTATTAAACATGACAAAAAACAGGAATCAGGAAAGCTCAAGTTCATTCTTTTAAAAGAGATTGGTCATGCTTATATAGAAACGAGTGTTACTACAAGTGAAATAACATCTGCCATAAAATATATATTAAAATAAACTGCTTAATAAATTACCGGAGGATCTATGAACAAAAACAACAAAACTACTATAATTAGAAGTATAAGACATTTAATTTATATAATAATATTAATTGTAATTGATCAACTTTCAAAACAATGGGTTACAATAAATTTAAAGAATCAAGAAGCAATCAAACTAATTCCAGATGTACTTCACCTACACTATATTGAAAATGATGGTGCTGTTTTTGGCTCCTTTGCTGGAAGTGTATCCATATTAACTGTAATCACATCGATTGTTATGATTGGGCTTATTTGTTTTTATTTTAAAATACCGCCTACAAAACGATATGATTTTTTAAGAATTATTCTTGTTTTTATACTAGCAGGTGCAGTTGGTAATCTAATTGATAGAATCAGCTTAGCTTATGTTGTGGATTTTATATATTTTGCACTTATTAATTTTCCAACCTTTAATATCGCCGACTCATATGTTGTAGTTGCAGCATTTGCCTTTTTACTTTTAGCTATTTTTTATTATAAAGATGAAGATTTTGCTTTTTTAGATAAATCCCAAGAGGATGAGGATACGGATGAGTAATAAATACGAATTATTTGTAAATGATAATGATATAGGAATACGAATTGACAAATATATATCTAATTATCTAGATAAGCATACAAGAAGTCAGATCCAAAAAATGATAAAAGATGGTTTTATTTATGTAAACAATAAGAATATAAAAGCAAACTATAAGGTAAGAGCAAATGATTATATAGTAATCAATATTCAAACGCCAGAGGTAGTTGATATTAAACCGGAAGATATACCTATTGATGTAATATATGAAGATGATGATCTCATAATTATTAATAAAGCAAAGGGAGTAGTAGTTCATCCTGCTTCTGGCCATAATAGTAGAACCTTAGTAAATGGATTATTATATCATTATAAGAATCAATTATCAAAAATAAATGGAGATATGCGACCAGGGATAGTTCATAGGCTAGATAAGAATACAACAGGTGTTATAATAGTTTGCAAAAATGATAAGAGCCATGAATCTATTGCTAGGCAGTTAAAAGAGAAGACGGTTACTAGGAAGTATAATGCTATAGTATATAATGCATTTTCACAAGAACAGGGTATAATAGAGGCTCCAATTGGAAGACATCCGGTAAATAGAAAGAAAATGGCTATCAATTATGATAATGGTAAAGATGCAATTACACATTATAAAGTAATAGAGAACTTAAACCATAACTTTTCTTATGTAGAATGTAAACTAGAAACAGGAAGGACCCATCAAATAAGAGTTCATATGTCAAGTATTTCACACCCCATTCTTGGGGATGATATATATGGACCTTCTAAGAGCCGATTTAAACTAGAAGGTCAAGTCTTACATGCAAGAATTATTGGCTTTGAACATCCTTCTTCTAAAAAATATATGGAATTTGAAGCAACGCTTCCAGATTATTTTATAAAACTTATTAATAAGTTAAGTAAGTAGCAATTTTTATGTTGACATATAATTCCTTAGTGGTTAAAATATAAAATACAAGCAACTACAAAAGTAGAAAAGGTATTTCTACAATTCACGACAAGAGTAGACTACTTTTATGTGTTTGGATGAAAACACGACATATTCGGGGAACCTTTCGTTTGTCTACGGGTGTAGAATATTGAACAAGATTTAAATTTGGAGAGGAGATAATATATGGAACAGTCAACTCTACGTCTTCATGCTGGTGAATTAAATGTAATGGAATTACTTTGGTCTAACAAATCATTAGCCGCTAAAGACATAGCAAGTATTATTAAAGAATACATAGGATGGGAGAAAAACACAACATATACTGTAATAAAGAGGTTAATAGATAAGGGTGTTGTAAAAAGGCAAGATCCTGGCTATATATGTATTCCTTTAATAAATAAGGATAAAGTGCAAGATATAGAAACTCAAGTACTCCTAGACAAATTATTTAATGGTTCTTTATCAGACTTTTTTGTTGAATATTTATCTATCAAAAAGTTAAAGCAAGTAGAATTATTAGAGCTAGAAAAGATAATAAGTGATCAAAAATATTCAAATTATAAAATATATACTAATACTAATTAATGAAAAGGGTGTGATTATATGAAACTGATATATGTTATAGTCCGTAATGTTGATAGTGGTCATGTATTAGAAGAACTTAATAAAAAAGGGTTTTATGTTACAAAACTATCATCAACTGGAGGATTCTTAAGAGAAGGCAATACAACATTTATGATCGGTACAGATGAAGATAAGGTAGAAGAAGTAATTGATATTGTTAAGAAAGAAGTTGGACCAAGACAAGAGATACTTGCTAGTCCAGGAACACCACCAAACTTCAATTCAACTCAGGTTATGGTTAGTATAGGTGGGGCAACTATCTTTGTAATGGACGTAGATAGATTCGAAAGAATATAACAAATAATAATAAATCATGTAGTTGGCCTATTAAAATAGAACTAACTACGTGATTTTTTTAAGAAAGGCGTACTAAAAATATGACAGAAAGTAATAAAATAAATATTCCACAAGAAGCATTTACCCATGCTGGTAAATTTCATTCAGATGATATTTTTTCTTCTGCACTACTTACTTACCTTAATCCTGACATCAAAATTAAAAGAGGCTATTCTATTCCAGAAGATTTTACTGGTATTGTTTTTGATATAGGAGGGGGAGAATTTGACCATCACCAAGAAGGTGCCTTAGTAAGAGACAATGGTATTCCATATGCAGCCTTTGGACTTTTGTGGAAAGAATTTGGTGAATTAATATTAACTAAGAAAGATGCTAAGAATTTTGACAAATCATTTGTTCAACCCTTAGATTATTCTGATAATACTGGAGCTCATAATGAACTAGCAGAACTTATATCCTTATTTAATCCTAATTGGGATGAAAAATCAGATTATAATGCATGTTTTAATGATGCAAAAGAAATAGCCCTAGCTATTATAACAAAAAAGTTTGAATTTATTAAGAGTTTAAATAGAGCAGAAGAATTTGTCAAAGAAGTAGTAGAAAAAGCAGAAGATAATATTGCAATATTACAAAAACGTGCTCCATGGAAGCATTTTGTTGATGGAACTGATATAGAATTTGTAGTTTATCCATCAGATAGAGGAGGATATAATGCACAAGGAGTTACCACATCTATAGCTAGTACAAGTTTAAAAATTCCATTTCCGAAAGAATGGAGAGGTAAAAGTACAGATGAATTAAAAGCAATTAGTGGTGTTAAAACACTAAGTTTTTGTCACAATAGTGGTTTTTTAATAAGTGCAGGGACTATTGAGGACACTATAAAAGCATGTAAATTAGCAAAGGATTACGCGAGTAAATAATCTTTTTATACTTCATATTTGTCTTTCTTTAACATATAATTTATTGAAGAAAGTTAATAAAAGAGAGGTTAAGATGATTATTCACGTTATTGAACCAGGAGACACAATATTTTCTATTGCAAATTATTATGGAGTCCCAAGCAATTGGATAATAAGAGAAAATGATATTGGAGATCCCTTTAATTTGGTAATTGGTTCTTCAATAGTTATTTTATATCCAAAAATAATTCATCAAGTAGTAGAAGGGGACACCTTAGAATCAATAGCTAGCATGTATAATATAACAATTATGGACTTGCTTAGATATAACTCTTTTTTATCAGATCAAGAATTTTTAATAGTTGGAGAGATACTTGTAATTGAATATACAGATGAGAAAATATCAGAGGTATCTGTAGTTGGATATTCTTATCCCTTTATAGATGAGGATATTTTAAGAAAAACCCTACCATATTTGAGTTTTTTGATTATAAATAGTTTATCAATTGGATCAAATGGAATTTTTATTGATGAGGATGATGCAGTAGTTGTTGAACATGCAAAGGCTTATGGAGTTGCACCAATTATGCAGATTACATTAGCTGTTGAAAAAGATAATATAGGAAGTGATATAGCTCATATTGTACTAAATAATGAGTACCTAAAAAACAATATAATAGAAACTATAATTAATAATGTATTAGAAAAAGGATATGCAGGAATAGGTATAATTCCCACTTATATATTCCCTTCAGACAGACGGCTTTACATTGAGTTTATTTCAGAAATAATAGGACGTATAAAAGAATTAGGTCTTATAGTCTTTAACACACTAATACCTAATACCTTTGAATTGATATCAGACCCCTTTGTTACTCAAGAATATGTAAAAACAATAGACAAATTAGCAGACAACTCCATACTTTTCCCTACTAGTGTTGGGTTGGTAATAGGAGCACCAATAGGCACATCTAATTATGTATTACTTCAAGAAGTATTAAGTTATACTTTGCTACATATTCCAGAAGAAGAACTTAGTCTTGGAATAAGCACAGTGGGTTATATCTGGGAATTACCTTATATATCAGGTGTTTCAGAAGGCCATGCTATTTCAGCTGAAACTGCATACAATTTAGCAAGAGATTATGGAATAAGTATTCAATTTGATGAGGGAACACAAGTTGCTTATTTTATATTTCGAGATAATAATCGGGAGAGTCTTGTTCGTTTTAGAGATGCAAGAACTGTAGTTTCCTATATGCAACTTGTAGATGCATATAATTTAGCAGGAGTAGGCATATGGAACATAATGGACTATTTTAATCAACTATGGTTAATTATCAATTCTCAATATAATATATATAAAGTTGATAATTAATTATCAAACTATATAATTGAAAATACAACATTTTTGATTTATTATATATTTAGTTGGTCTGAAAAAATGATTTAAGAATGAGGAAAAAATGAATATAGCAAACTTTTTAACTACTAAAAATGAAGTAGCATATGTGTTTGATGATTTCACCTTAAGACAAGGATTGGAGAAGATGCATTATCATAAATATGCTGCAATTCCTGTTTTATCAAGAGATAACAAATACATAGGAACAATAAGTGAAGGAACTTTTCTTTGGTTTATTATGGGCGATTATTATGAAGAACTAAGTAGCCTTGAAGATGATAAGCCATCTATACAAAAACTAGAAGACATTAAGATTGCAGATGTGGTTACTATAGACAAAAACCCACCTGTACCAATAACAGCTAAGATGGATGAAGTATTATTAAAGGCTGTGGATAAAAACTTCATACCAGTAATTGATGATAGGCAATACTTTATAGGTATTGTTAAACGTAGGGATATAATCAAGTATTTTATAAACAAAGTAAAGGTATAGAGTGGCACAATTTACAGCAGGAGGAAAACATGAGTAAAATTAGAATAGGAATTGTTGGATACGGCAATCTTGGAAAAAGTGTTGAAACAGGTATAAGGCAAAATGATGACATGGAACTGATTGGAATTTTCTCAAGACGAGAGCCATCAACTATAAAAACTAAAATAAAGGAATCTAAGGTCTACCATATTGATCAAGCAAAAGATCTTATGGACGATATAGATGTTATGATACTTTGTGGTGGTAGCAAAAGCGACATTCCAAGTCAAGGTCCTTTATTTGCAAGTATGTTCAATACAGTGGATGGATTTGACACTCATGCAAAAATACCAGAATATTTTGATGTTATAGATAGAATTACTAAAGAGTCAGGTAAGATTTCTATTATTTCAAGTGGGTGGGACCCTGGAATGTTCTCTTTAAACAGATTATATGCTGAGGCTATTTTGCCTGTAGGTCAGACCCATACTTTTTGGGGTAAGGGTGTAAGTCAAGGACATTCAGATGCGGTAAGAGGAGTGGATGGAGTGAAGGATGCAGTCCAATATACCATCCCTATAGATAGTGCTATCGATTCAATTAAAAAGGGAGAAAGTCCTGTTCTTTTGGCTAGGCAAAAGCATAAGAGAGAGTGTTATGTGCTTGCAGAAGATGGCGCAGACAAAGAAAGAATTGAAAAAGAAATAAAAACTATGCCAAATTATTTTGCTGATTATGATACTCAAGTATATTTTATAACAGATGAAGAATTAGAAAGAGATCATGCTGGTATTCCTCACGGCGGTTTAGTTATTCATCATGGACAAACTGGCCTAAACAATGAAAATAATCATATTATTGAATATAACATAAAGCTAGAATCAAACCCAGATTTTACGGCAAGTGTTTTAATCGCATATGCTAGAGCAGCATATCGTTTAAATAAAGAAGGTAATTCAGGTGCAAAAACAGTAGTAGATATAGCTCCTGTATATTTATCCAGTAAAACGGCTGAGGATATTAGAAAAGAATTAATATAAAGGATAAAAGATGGCTAAAGATAAAAAAGAATGTAAAATAAGCATATTAAAAGATGGACCCTATATTGTATCTGGGGGTGTACCTTTATCAGAAAAAATAATAACACCAAAAGGTAATACTTATGAATATAAGGAAGGGAGAAGTCTTCCACAAGCTGAAACATATGCATTATGTAGATGTGGACATACTAAGACTCCACCTTTCTGCGACGGAAGACATAAGGAGTGCAAGTTTGATGGTACTGAAACGGCTTCTAATTCTGATTTTATGGATAGAATCGATCTTAGAATCCAAGGATCAGAGCTTGACTTACTAGATGATGGGAGATGTGCTTTTGCAAGGTTTTGTCATAGAGAAGATGGTGACTTATGGACTTTAGCAGAAAGTTCTAACCCTGAGCATGTGGAAGATGTAATTAAGGGTACACGCGAATGTCCTGCAGGAAGACTTGAGGTTAAAGATAAAGAAGGTAATACTATTGAGGAAGAATTTGAAGTGGCAATTGAAGTTCTGCAAGACCCAGAAAAAGGCGTAAGTGGCCCACTTTATGTAAAGGGTAATATAGAAATTCAATCATCTAATGGAGACAAATATGAAAAACGTAATAGAGTAACACTTTGTAGATGTGGTGAATCAAGAAACAAACCATTTTGTGATGCAATGCATGTACCTACAGGATATTTAGATAAATAATGTAGATTCGAAGTTTGAGGCTACTGGAAATGATGCTAGCATATGAGGCATACTTTTCAGTAGCCTCTTTTTTTGAAATATATTATTGACAAAAAATATATGTCGTGACACGATATAAGAGAAACGTGTCGTATCACGACATAAGTTTAATTAAAAGGAGGTTTACTTTAAGATGGAACCATTAACAGAAAGTTATTTTTTTATTTTATTATGCTTATATAATGAGCCAAATCACGGTTATGGTATTATGCAAGAAACAGCAAACTTAACTAAGGACAGAGTAAAGATTGGGTCTGGCACTATGTATGGAGCAGTTAGTAATATGCTTAAAAAGAAATGGATTACAGAGTTTTATAGTAACAAGCCTGAAGATAACCGCAAGCGTCTTTATCAAATAACTGATGAAGGTAAGAAAATTATTAAAAATGAGAGAAAACGTTTAAAAGAATTGCTTGATTGTTCAGAAGTAATAATGGGAGGAGATGTATAGATGGATGAGAAAAGAAAAATTGGAATCTATCTTGCCTGGGATTATGACAAAGAAGAAGCAAAAATAAATTCTATGGCAAAAGAAGGTTGGCAACTTAAGAAAGCGGGCTTATTCTTTCATAAGTATGAAAGAAGTGATAATAATTATCGATATAAAATAGACTTTAATACAAAAGTAAAATTCAACAATGAAGAATATAGAAGATATCTTTCTTTCTTTGAAGAACAGGGCTGGGAGTTAATTGATGATACTTTTAATGGCTGGTATTATTTCAGGAAGCCTTATATAAAAGGATCTAATGAAGAAGATTATGAACTGTACACAGATAATGAGACTTTAAAACATATGCTTAATAGGTGGAACTTAATAGGACGAATTTTTCAAGTTCTTTTTATGATTTTCTTGATGTTAAATGCAATATCATTTATTCTAGATAAAGGGTATTCAAATATATTTGCAGTATTAAGTTCATTATTTGGAATTTTTCTATTTCAATGTGGTATAATTTCTATGAATAGAAAAAGTGTTCAAAATGAAAACAAAGAAATAAAAAAGAATTATTTAGGCTTTGTTTTATTTTTTGGTTTTATTATATCGTTTATACTTATTTTCACAAGTAAAGATAAGTATTATTACGAATACAAGTTTGAATATTTACAAGAAATAAATAAAGACTCAGAAAAAGTAATAGGAAATATGCCAATTGATAAAGATGGACTATATGCTCTTGATATTAGCAGTAAGAACGAGCGAGGTATTGTATGGATACAAATATTAAAAGACAACAATACTATTATTAGTGTAAGTGGAAAAGATTATAATGCGACTAATAAGTTAGACTTAAAAAAAGGTGATTATCAAATTGTTGTAGAATTTTATCTTGACAATCTAGAAGATGTTTTGCCTACACCAATTACTGACGAAACACTTGAGAGGCTTAATTTGACAGGTGATCTTGAGGAGTACAGCGAGGTAAAGGTATTAGTAGGACTAAGGTAAAGAGAGAAAGAAACTTGTAAACCAGTTAACAAATTATGTAAGGTAGGGAGAGTTAATTATATGAAAGAGAAGTTGTACATATTTAAAGAGAAATACCCAATACTATTATCGATTATAATTGCTGTTTTGTGGATTATGATTTTGTTGATTTCCGGAAGGGTTTTTGCTGAGATTCCTTTTATTGTTGAGACTGGCAATGGATATACCCATCAATTATTCACAGATTTAGTTGTAACAATTTTGGTTGTAGGATTAATTCTATTGTTCGGTTATAAGAAGATATTTAAAGAAAAAAAATATAGTATAGGTAAGGAAATCGTAACAGGCTTATATCCAATAATAGCTGGTGTAATAGTTATTATATCTAATTTATATTTGTATGTTATGTCTGGTGTTTTTCCAGAGCTTCTAGAAGAACTTGGGGTTTCTACTTCCTATTCAGTCCAGCCTGCTGGTCAAATTCTATTATTTATTGTCACCATGGTATTAGTAGGAACGGCAGAAGAATTCACATTTCGAGGTTTAATAGCAAACCTTATATTTGATAAATACGGAAAGACTTCGAAGGGTGTTTGGTTTTCAACAATTGTTTCAGGGGTGATTTTTGGTTCACTCCATCTAATTAATGCCTTATCTCCAGAGATATCATTTTTTAGTGTAGCGATTCAGGCAACATTAGCTGGAGTATTAGGCATGGTATTTACAGCTATTTACTTTCGCACTAGAAATATTTGGTTCTTGGTTTTTCTTCATGCTTATAATAATTTTGCAGCTTTGTTTGCATCAGGAATTTTAGGGCAAGGTACTATAGATTCAACGATTGATACATATTCATTTATTAATTTTATTGGTGTTATTCCATATATAATTGTTCTCTTAGTGCTATTAAGGAAAAGCAAGATGGTAGAAATACTTGATATGGAAGAAGTTTAATACAAAATAGTTTTGAAGGGAGAAAAAGACATGGGTATTGTTTCGACTTATATTGTTCCACATCCACCACTTATTATTCCAGATATAGGTAGAGGGCAAGAACGTGGAATTGCAGATACTATTGAATCATTTAATAAGATTGCAAGAAAAATTAGTGAGATTAAACCAGATACAATTATTGTACTTACTTCACATTCTATAATGTATGATGATTATATTCATATTTCTCCAGGTAAAAAAGCAAGTGGTGACTTTAGAGATTTTGGTCATAAAAGTGTATCTATTGAAACAAGATATGACCAAGAATTAGTAGGATTAATAGAGGATGAAGTTAATAATAAGGGTATAGCTGCGGGAACTATGGGAGAGAGAAACAAAAAGCTTGATCATGCTTTTATGATTCCCTTGTATTTTGTTGACAAGTATTATAAGGACTACAAAACTGTAAGAGTTGGTATTTCAGGCTTATCTTTCTTAAAACATTATCAATTCGGCAAATGTATTGCTAAGGCAGCAGATAAGAGCGATAAAAAAGTAGTTGTAATCGCCAGTGGGGACTTATCACACAAGCTTAAAGAAAAGGGACCTTATGGATATAAGGAAGAAGGGCCAGTATATGATAGGGAAGTCACAAGAGCTATGGACGAGGCCAATTTTTTGAAGTTTCTCGAATTTGACGTTGATTTTTGTGAAGCTGCTGCAGAATGTGGTCACCGCACCTTTCTAATAATGGCAGGAGCCCTAGATGGAAAAAGTGTAGATACAAAGTTACTTTCATATGAAGGACCCTTTGGTGTAGGTTATGCTGTAGCCTCATTTAAAGTTTTGGGAGATGATGCTAATCGCCACTTTGATGAGATTTATATAGCAAAAGATAATAAGAGATTAAGCTCCTTGAAGTCAGAAGAAGACGAATATGTAAGACTTGCAAGACAAACATTAGAGAATTACGTGATTAATCATAAAAGAATTGAGAAACCTAAAGATATAAGTAGAGAACTCTTAGATAAGAAGGCAGGGGTATTTGTTTCTTTAGAATTAGACAAGCGCTTAAGGGGATGCATAGGTACAATTTTACCAACTACTGAAAGTATAGCGGATGAAATTATTCAAAATGCCATAAGCGCAGGTGTAGAAGATCCAAGGTTTCCTCCAGTAACTGAAGATGAATTAGATAGATTAGTTTATAGTGTTGATGTATTAGGACAAGCTGAAAAAATAGAATCAATGGATGAATTAGATATAAAAGAATATGGTGTTATTGTTAGTAAAGGATTAAAAAGAGGCCTTCTCTTGCCTAATCTTGACGGCGTTGATAGTGTAAAAGAGCAAGTATCCATAGCCCTAAGTAAAGCAGGAATAGCTGAAGATGAAGAATATGAATTAGAAAGATTTCAGGTGGTGAGACATAATTGAGTAAAGTAACATGTGATACTTGTCCTAATTATTGCAACTTAAGTGAAGGACAAACTGGTATATGTAAGGCTAGAAGTAATAAGGATGGCAAAATAATCCCTATTAATTATGGACATATTACAAGCCTAGCTCTTGATCCAATAGAAAAAAAGCCAATAAGAAGATTCCAGTCAGGCAAAAATATCTTATCAGTAGGAAGCTTTGGATGTAATTTAAAATGTTCATTCTGTCAAAACTACAATATTTCTACGGTGGGGGAGGAAAAGGCGAGATCAGAATATATGACGCCAGCCCAATTAGTAGAAAGGGCCTTAAACTTAACTAAGAGAAACAATATAGGCATAGCCTACACATATAATGAGCCACTTATAGGCTATGAGTATGTTAGAGATTGTGCAAAATTAGCAAAAGAACATGACTTGAAAAATGTAGTAGTAAGCAATGGAAGCTTTAACAAAAAAGTCTTAGATGAAATACTCCCATATATAGATGCCTTTAATATTGATTTAAAAGGCTTTAGTGAAGAGTTCTATAAAAAAGTTGGAGGAAACTTAGATACTGTAAAGAATTTTATAAAATTAGCCGCAAAGGATGCTCATGTAGAGGTGACTACACTTATAATTCCTGATGAAAATGATAGTGTAGAAGAAATGGAGGCACTTTCAGAATTTATTGCTTCTGTTAACCCAGAGATTCCTCTACATGTATCAAGATTCTTCCCAACATACAAAATGAATGATAAGAATCCAACAGATGTAGGTAAGGTATATGAATTAGCTAAAATTGCACGTAAAAAATTAAAATATGTATATGAAGGTAATTGTTAAACATAAGGACGGATTTAGATAAGCAATATAGGTGGTAACCATCATTAATTCAATGTTGGATATCACCTATATTTTTTATAATTAAAGGAAACATTGTGTAATTAGGTGGAAAAATGTGTTATAATATTAATGAGTTTTTTTGATAAGGGGTAACCCAACATATTAATTATTAAAAGGGGGATTTATTATGACAAAATACATTATTATTGGAGTATTGGTAATTG
>CAZOGN010000007.1:27611-53326 GCA_964579655.1 uncultured Lachnospiraceae bacterium | reverse complement strand
AATGAAAAAACTCTCATCCATAAACAGGATGAGAGCATATATGCAGTCATTATACCACCTATTTACATACAATAAATTAATATGATATGCTTCCATATAACGGTGGATACCGGCACAGCTTAATTGTCTATCGACTTTCAGCTTACTACTTAGGAGTGATTTTCAGATATTAACTACTTAGACCAGACTCTCACTATCTCTGATTCGCTTTCCCTTTTCATTAATTCTTACTGTCTCCATCAGCGTATTTTATATTTGAATTTTATAATAATACAATTTGCGTGTCTTGTCAAATACTGAGTTAATCAATCTTAAATTCTGCTACTAGATATTCTTTATTATAAGTATTGAAATCATCAAGATCCATAACTTCTTTTAAAATACGATATTCTCCTGTTTCAAGAACACCATAAAGTCTTTCCCAATTAGCACTTATCTCTTTTGATTGATTATAAGGCATCTTGCAAGCAGCATCATTAAAATCATAATCATTTGTTAACATTGGTAGCTCGTACCACTCTTCTTCAACTCTTGTTTCTATAATAAAATTATCTTCAAAAACAATATTCTTGTTTGAACTGTTCTCAAAAACAATTTTAAATCCTGTTGGAGTTATTGAGTCTTCTACTACCTCCATGGAAATATCTTTTAAATCACTTAAATCTTCAAGTTTTGTTTTTTCAAAGTTTCCTTCTAGTAGATGTTCTTGGCCTTTCAAGTCCTCATCATAATCTGATGCTTCCTCAAGTTCCAAGACATCCATAGGATAGTTATTACAGGCTGATAAAAACAATATACATATGCTTATAGATATCACCAAACAAATCTTTTTCTTTTCCATGTAAATTTTCCTCCAATCGTAAGTGAAGTATTTTTTCATTAAATACTTTCTCCGATTTGAAGATTTATAATTCACATTTTAAATTTTATTTATAATAACTACTATGAAGTTCATCTATTAAATTATTCTTTAAGTCATACAATTCTTGAGACAAATCCACATAGATTTCATGAGGGTTTAAAAAACGCTTTGTTTCTTCCCATAAGGAGTCTTTTTCTTTTGTACAATAATCTCTAATTTTCATAACATCTGGAGATTGGTAAACACTTTTACCATTAATAAATATTGGCTCTAGCATCTTTCTGAGAGTATATGATCCTGCTTTTAAATATGTCTTCTTCCATGTGGAAATAGGATCAAAAAGTAGCAAATCTTTATCTTCTGAATAAGTTTCATGTTCAAGAGCAATAAGATCAGCCTTTACTTTACCATTATGTTTTTCATAAACTCGATAGACTTCCTTGTTCCCTGGGTTAGTAACCTTCCATGGGTTTTCAGATAATTTCATCTTTGGTATAAACTTACCATCTACTTCAATAGCTGCTAGTTTATAAACCCCTCCAAAGGAAGGAGCGTCTTTAGAAGTAATTAAATTGGTTCCAACACCCCAAGAATCAACTTCTGCACCTTGTGTTTTTAGCGATTGGATTGTATATTCATCCAAATCACTAGAAGCAGTTATAAATGCATCTTCGAATCCAGCTTCATCTAACATTTTTCTAGATTCCTTTGATAGATATGCAATATCACCACTATCTAAACGAATACCGTATTTCTTAGATAAAAGTCCAGAATCTCGCATTTCTTCAAAGACTTTAATGGCATTAGGAAGTCCTGATTTTAGTGTGTCATAGGTATCTACTAAAAGCGTGGTTCCTTGCGGGTAAATTTCAGCATAATTACGAAATGCTGTTATTTCATCTTTGAAACTCATAATCCAACTATGAGCATGAGTACCCATAGGGAGGACATCAAATTCTTTTGCTGCTAAAACATTACTTGTTCCTACACATCCACCTATTACAGAAGCTCTTGCCCCTAGTGTTCCTGCATCTGGTCCTTGAGCTCGTCTTAATCCAAATTCCATTACACCATCTTCTCCCGCTGCATAACATACACGAGCAGCTTTGGTTGCAATTAAACTTTGGTGATTTATAATATTTAGTATGGCTGTTTCTACTAATTGTGCCTCTATCATTGGTGCCACTACTTTTACTATTGGCGTCATTGGAAATATTACACTTCCCTCTGGGACAGCATATATATCTCCAGTAAATTTAAAGTCAGATAAGTATTCTAAAAAGTCTTCATCAAAAATCTTTAAGCTTTTTAAATATTCTATATCTTCTTTAGAAAAATTAAGATTTTTTATATATCCAATAACTTGTTCTAATCCTGCACAAATCGAATAACCGCTCCCAGAAGGATTCATTCTGAAAAACGCATCAAAAATCACTCTGTTATTAAAATTATTCTTAAAATATCCTTGTGCCATAGTTAATTCATAAAAATCCGTTAGTAAAGTTAAATTTTCTTTTTCCATATTAGTTCCTTGCCTTTCTTTTTCTCTAGTATATTATATCATAATATTTTAAATCTACAAATAATATGATATAATCATTCTTGTAGTTAAATAGCCTTTGTTTAGGAGGACTTTATGAGAACGTTACTGGTAGCTTTGTTTTTATTATTGTTTTTTATAATAAGTATACCCCTTTATCTTATAATATTAATTATAGGATTATTTAGCCCTTATCAAAAAGCCAAGATCAGTCAAAAGATTGTATCTATTGTTTGTAAAATTATATTATTTTTATCTGGAGTGAAATTAACAGTTATGGGTGATTCTAACATTCCAAAAGATGAGAGCGCTTTATTTGTATTTAACCACCGCAGTTATTATGATATTTTAGTCAGCTATGCTTCTCTACCTAAAATGTCAGCTTTTATTGCAAAAAAAGAGTTGAAAAGGTTTCCTTTTATTAATGTTTGGATGTACTTCATTAATTCCTTATTCATTGACCGTGATGATATTAGACAAAGTCTAAAAATCATATTACAAGCAATTGAAATGGTTAAAGGAGGCTATTCCATATTTATTTCACCTGAGGGTACAAGGAACCGCAAAGAGTGTTTACTTCCATTTAAAGAAGGTAGCTTTAAAATTGCTGAGAAGACTTCTTGTCCAGTTATTCCTGTTTCAATTAATAATGCAGATGGTGTTTTTGAGAAACACGTTCCTTGGGTTAAAAAGGCTCATGTTATAGTTGAATATGGCAAGCCCATTTATCCAAAAGACTTAGATAGGGATATACATAAGTCTCTTGCTAAGTATGTTCAAGGCATTATAGCTGATACCCTTGAAAAGAATGAAGCAAGTCTTGAATTTTAAATTTTTTAATGATAAAATAATTTAGTGCATTTGCATGTTGAAGGAGGTTAATATATGAAGACGGGTACAATAGTTCTTTTAGTTATACTAGCTATAATTATTATTGCTTTTATCGCTTTCATAATTTGGAGTAGAAGAGCTCAAAAAAAAGCAGAAGCATCTGAGCAAGAAATAAAACAGTCTGCACAAACTACATCTATGTTAGTTATAGATAAGAAGAGAATGCGACTAAAAGATGCAGGACTTCCACAGTTCGTTATAGAACAAACACCTAAGTATATGCGAGCTGCGAAGTTACCAATCGTAAAGGCAAAAGTCGGACCACAAATTCATAATTTTATTTGTGATGAGAAAATCTTCGACCTAGTCCCTGTTAAAAAAGAAGTGAAAGCTGTAGTTAATGGGCTTTACATTTTAGAAGTCAAAGGTCTTCGTTCAAGTTTAGAGAAGCAAGAAAAACAAGGCTTCTTCAAAAAAATGAAAAACAAAGCTATTAAATATAATGAAGAACAAAATAAAAATAAAAAGAAAAAATAAAACTAGGTGACGTCTCCTCCTGTTTACAATAACGTAGGATGAACCGTCACCTAGCTTTTTTAGTTCTTCGCCTGAACTTTAATCAAGATATCATTTTCTGATATGTGATTATAATTAACTTCTAGATTATATTTTATATATATTTTGATCTCATCATCATCTTTTTTTACCTCTAATTCTGTAGTATGAAACCCTACAAGAATACTGCCAAAAGGCGTTTGATAATAGGATGAATTCTTTTTAAATTTTTCAAATATTATATGTACATTAGCTTGACCATGTTTAATAATATCAACTTTATTATCATCTATTATAACATTACATTTTGTCGCCCCATCTATTTCCTGAAGATGTTCTTCATACAAAATATAATCCTTACCTCTTTTTGAGTAATATGTGCCTGAGGTTACAAGTTCTATATCATCAGATTCATTACCCTCTAGTCTCAAACCATTAACAGTAATGAGTACATCCTTTGTCATATAAGACCCACCTTTCAATGTCTAATCTATTTCTACTCTTTGCTTATTGAGTCCGAATATTCATCTATATTTATTTCTTTTGCTTCTTTCAAATAATGTGGCAAAATTCCATCTGCAAAGTTATTAAACTTATCAACTCCATCACTTACATAAAATTCATGTTTACCATTAAGAGTTTTACTCTTAATATTCTTATTCTCCAAAACATTATTTAAAGTCTTAGCAGTTTCATATGCTGGGTTTACTAATTCAACTTCCTTTCCCAATTCCAAAGCTATAATTTCTCGAAGTAATGGATAGTGGGTACAACCTAATACTAGTGTGTCAATATTATAATTGGAGAATTCCTTTAAATATTTACTTGCCACATCTTTAGTTATTGAATCATTTACCCAACCCTCTTCTACAAGAGGAACAAAAAGAGGACATGCCTTTCCAAACACATTAACTTCAGGATTTCTTATATTAAGATAGCGTTGATACATACCACTGTTTATTGTCCCATTAGTACCAATAACACCTATATTATTATTCTTTGTTACTGCAGCTGCAGTTCTTGCACCTGGTTTAACTACTCCAATAATAGGAATAGTAACCTGTGATGCTATTTCATCTAAGGCAAAGGCACTTGCTGTGTTGCAAGCTATTACAATTGCCTTAACATTCTTTGTCATTAAGAAATTCACTATTTGCTTTGAATATTTTAAAATAGATTTCTTTGATTTATTTCCATAGGGAACCCTAGCAGTATCACCAAAATAAATTATTCTCTCTTCTGGTAACTGTTGCATAATCTCATCTACAACTGTTAAGCCTCCTACTCCAGAATCAAAGACTCCAATAGGCTTGGCGCTGTCCATAAAAACCCCTCCTACTCATCCCATCTGCGCATGGCTAACTGTATTAGTTTCTCTATTAATTGTGGCCTACCTATTCCTTTAGCTTCCCACAACATAGAGTACATACTAATACTTGTAAAGCCTGGCATTGTATTAATTTCATTAAATATGATTCTTCCTGTATCGTTCTCAATAAAAAAGTCAACTCTTGCTAAGCCGTATCCATCTACAGCATTAAAGATTCTCGTGGAATATTCCATAATCTCTTTTTCCACTTCCTTATCAACATCTGGAGAAATAATTGTTTGAGAATTTGAATCATTATACTTTGCATCATAATCATAAAAATCTGCTTCTGCTATTATTTCACCTATCCCTGATGCTTTAGGATTCTTTCCTCCTAAAACAGCACATTCCATTTCCCTGCCAACAATTGTTTCTTCAACAAGAATTTTTTTATCATGTCTTGATGCCTCTATCAATCCTTCTATTAATTCTGCTTTATTATATACCTTTGAAACACCTTTAGAAGAACCCGCATTTGATGGTTTCACAAACATAGGGTATTCAAGATTATCTTCTATCTTACCAATTAGATCTTCTTCTATTTCTCCATCTTGCTTAATTTTAAATAATTCCTTCTTGTATACAGCTACATATTTAGCTTGTTCTATTCCTAGTTCTTTTACAATAACCTTTGTAGATAGTTTATCCATAGAAACACTTGACGCTAGCAGCCCACATCCAACATATGGTATCCTTGCTAAGTCAAACAGTCCTTGTATAGTTCCATCTTCACCGTACAAACCGTGAAGCACAGGAAAAACAACATCTACGGGCTCCATTTTATATTTATCATCCTCTAAAAATAATATGGATTTTTGGGTTGCATCCGGAGAAATAATCGCTGTAACCTTTCCGTCTTTCCAGTCACCAGATACAATGTTATCTATCGAATCAACTTTTATCCATTTCCCCTCTTTTGTAATACCGATAAGCACTATATTGTACCAGTCTTTATTTATGTTTGAAATAACAGTGCTTGCTGAATTACAAGATACTTCATGTTCAGAAGACTGTCCTCCAAATAAAACTGCAATTGTTTTTTTATTCATTTTATATCCTTTCTAGATAATTTTATAAAATAAATATATGTTATAAACCTCTATTATCTTTACACCATACACTATTTTACTATTAATCTTTAAAACATTCAACATCTCTTATTATATACTATTTATCTTAATTTATCTTATGAAATGAATAATTCTTTCTGTAGAGGTAATACTTACCACTATATCCTTAATGAAATATATGTTGTTTTCTTGTTTATGAAAGGTTTGGTGTAAAATGAAAGAAAAAACTGTTCTTATTATTGGAATAATATCCATCTTGCTTTTAAATAGTTTGGATGTACATAATGCAAAAGTTCTTCAGGAAGGTATTGCATCTGAAGTAGTAAGATTTCACGTTATTGGCAATAGTGATTCAAAAATAGATCAAGAATTAAAGTTAAAGATTAAAGATAAAATAACTAAAGAGCTAGAACCACTCATTAGAAACGCTAACTCTGTTGAAGAAGCCCGTCTTATCTTGTCTGACAATTTAACTTATATGGAGGAGCTCTCCAAAGAACTAATATCTGCTAATGGTTTTGAATATTCTGCAAAAGCTTCTTTGGAATATGATTATTTTCCATTAAAGGTTTATGGAGATATAGCCTTACCACCAGGAAATTATGAAGCTGTAAGAATTGAACTTGGTGATGCTAAGGGCCAAAATTGGTGGTGTCTTATGTTTCCTCCTTTATGTTTTGTAGATAGTACTTATAGCGTGGTTCCAGATTCTTCAAAAGAACAGTTGCAGGATGTCCTGACTGAAGAAGAATACGATGAAATATTGATAGACGAAGATAATACTAATCCTAGTGATGATGATATTAAGCATGAAAAAAAGTTTAAGTTTAAGTTGTTTCCTGCATTGAATGATCTTTTTAATTTAAATTAGAAGTAGAATACAAATTACTATAATTGATTTTCCTTTCATTACTGATATAATCATATTATGATATTTATAAATTCATAATAATTATAAGGATTTTGATAAGTATGAGTAATTCTATACATTTAAAAGCATATGCAAAAATTAATATTGGACTAGATGTTATTAGCAAAAGAGATGATGGTTATCATGAGTTACGTATGATTATGCAAAGCATAGGGCTTTTTGATAAAATATCTATACATCTTATTAATTCATCTGAGATTAAACTTAAAACCAACTTGCCCTATTTACCTACTAATGAAAATAATATTGTTTATAAAGCCGCATCTTTATTAAGAGAAAAATATAAGATTAATTCCGGATTTTTTATAAACGTAGTGAAAAAAATACCTGTTTCTGCGGGACTTGCAGGTGGTAGTACAGATGCCGCTGCCACTCTACATGGAATGAATGAACTTTTTAATTTAAACTTAACTTTAAAAGAGCTTATGGAAATTGGCCTAACATTAGGTGCAGATATCCCATATTGTCTTATGGGCGGGACTGCTTTGTCAGAAGGTATTGGTGAAAAGTTAACAAGACTAGCTCCTTTGCCCTTTTGCCATATTCTTATTGTAAAACCAAGCATCAATGTCTCTACACAAACCGTATACCAAGGTCTTGATCTGTCAAAGGTGACCTATCATCCCGACATTGATTCAATAATTCATGGTATAGAAAGTAATGATTTATATCAAACTACAAAGCATATGGGCAATGTCCTAGAAACTGTAACAATAAATAAGTCTCCAGAAATTGAAGAAATAAAGAGCATTATGATAAAACAAGGCGCCATCAACTCACTAATGAGCGGAAGTGGCCCCACAGTGTTTGGAATATTTGATGATTTAAAAAAAGCAAAAGATGCTTATTATCATTTCAAAGTTCTTAACTTTGAATACCAAGTCTTTCTTAGTAGACCTATTGAAAAAATCAACTAATTACATAAACAAAAAAGGATATATTATGTGGCTAAGGGCTTTCCTCATATATATCCTTTTTTCAATTTCAGCTAAATTAACAAATCAATTTGTTTGGTAATCAGAATTCTGTCTCCTTGCTTTATATCTTCATCATCCAGTTCATTTATTTCAATTAACTTTTGCCTAGTTGTGTGAAATTTTTTTGCAATATCCCAAAGGCTTTCATCTTGCTTTACCATATAGCCGACTACACTTGGCATTTGCTGAATCTTCTCCTTATCAAAGTCACTAACTTCAATATCATTAATGACCCTTGCATTAATTTTATTGAATACTATTGCATTTAATCCTATTCCTGCTTTTACCTCAATTTCTTCGCTGTCTAACATCATAATTCCTAGTTGTTCAAGTCTGGCATTTACATCGTAAATATTATCTTCTTTAATATCTTTTACTTCAATTATTTGTGAAAATGGTATCATGCTTTTTATTGTGTTCAATGGGATTTGATCATCTGAACTAATATAAAGTATCTGAACCTCTAAAACTCCATTTACCTCTAAGCCATCTTCTATTACATTGATCTCATCAACCTTAATCCCCCCATCTGTATGACAAATTTGCATAATACTAGGTTGATTTTTATTTATTTTTACTCTGTCATTTACTCTCGTTTTACTGTTGTTTTTTACTAGCAAGCTTTCATAAGAAGTTTCTTTCCATATAGGATTAAGTTCTTTTGCTGTTGAATAAATATCGTAAAGAAGTTCTATATCTTCATCTTGATAGATTTTTATAACCATTTCTATCACAGCTTCTACATCTATAATTCTATCCTCTCCATCATTATCAGGAAGAACTTGCAAACTCTTGCTCCCCATATTAAATCTTATGTCGTCTACCATATCTTCTCTGCAGCCATTTAGTTCTATAGTTGATGAAAAAGGAAGTTCTGATTCATAATATTCTATAGGAGTTTCTTCATCTTCCCCTGCATATAATACGAAGATCAATAGCTCTCCCTTTAGGTTGAATTTGTCCTCTAGTACACGAGCTTCTGGATTTCGAAGCTCAACCTCGCTATAAAGAATTTCTTGTATGTTGCCTTTATTTGAAGGTAAATATAATTCATCTTTAAAGCGATATGTATCTTTTTTATCGATTGCAATATTTGTTACTGTTATTTCTTTATTAATAATTTCTACTCCGTTTTCATCTTTGGCCGAAACAGCTGTTGCTTCATCATATAATTCATCAACAAAAACAACAAGAGTTATAATTGCCCTCACACTAAGCTTTCTTGAGTTAATTAGTCCTGCAGATAAATCTTCAATTAATACATTAATGCTAACATCATCTTCTGACTCTATTCCATCTAAATGTATTGTCTCTTCAAAAGGTATTTCACTAGATACATTATAGATCGGTCTTGTGTTTTCATCACTTAAATATAGGACATTAAAAACTAATACCCCTTGTACCATTATTTTCCCGTTTGATATCTTAACATCTTGTATTTTAACTTCCCCTTGTTCTTTTATGATTTTGTATATATCAGGTTTGGCATCTGGAACGTTAAAGTCATCATCTACAGTAATCTGCAAGTCACTTTTACATTTTAATTTATTCATATGAATATTCTTTTTAATTAATTCCATAAAAATTCCTCCTTGTCTTATATAATACTTTATTCAATGAATATATTATTTATGATTAAAGAATAACAAAAAAAATGCCCCAATCTCAGTTGAAATTGAAGCATAATTAGTTATGTTATTTTGTTTTGTGTTTAATTAAGAGCAAAGAGTCATTCTTACATCTCTTGTTAATACATCTGTATAACTAAATGACATTGTCCTTGCGCAACTTGTATCATCATCTATCTCTATTAAAAATATACTTGGATATGTTTCTGTTATAATTCCCTCTGCTACCGATATCTTACGTCTCCCCTTGTTAGCCTTTACTTTAACTCGTTTACCAATATTGTCAGTTACTTCTCTTCGAACTTTATGAACATCAGATTTTCTCACCATAATAACTGCCTCCTAAAGAATCATAAATAGACTACAAATCATAATAAGTATATCACAAATCCTTTCTCTTGTCAAAGTGTTTTCAGACAATTTGCTCTTAGTTTGCAAATTTATCATGAAATTATGTACAAATTACTTAAGTATTCAAAATAATAATTATTCTATTTATGCTTAAAGCTTTTATATGTCTTATTATACCTGACATTTTATACAATTTTTATATTATTCACCTTTATATTTAGTGATATATAACAAATATGTTTTGGTTTATTTTTGAAAACACTAAAAAGCAGAGAATCTTGCATGAATAAATAATTCTCTGCCTTATAATTTAATCAAATAGTACTCTTTTATCAGTAAATTCTGTCTTTAGAACTACATATGGATATGTAACAGCATTAGAAACGAATTCTTCCTGGGAAGGACCTATCAAATTGGTATCTAGATAAATTGCATTATCAGTTAAATAAAACTCATCTACGGATATGCTATAACCTCCTGTGGGTTTTTCTCCATATCCAACTGCAATATAAAGATACTCTTCGTCTGAATATGTTGTTTTAAATGGTTGACTTTTCTTATCGTTAATTGCCTCCATTAACTTCTCTGGTACATCTGCATCTTCAACAACAGTAAATTCTAATCCTTTTAATTTGTCAGGTTTGGACTTGCTTGAATCACAACTTACCAATAATAGAATCAACCCTATCATTAGCACAATAATTCCTTTCTTAACTTTCATAATCCCTCCATATAAGAACACTTATTTTATTTTATGAGGGATCTTTCTAATTAATGCATAAGTTGGTTTGTTCTAAGAACATATCTTTTTTTTCAGTTTGTTTTTGAACATCTGTTAGTTTTTGAATTGTTCGTTTAGGTACCCATGTTTTTTTGCCGTTATAATAATAGTTACTAATCTTCCAAAACTTTTCGGGAAATAATATTAATATATATAATAATTGTTTTTCATCTTCAGAAATATTACATTGTTTCTTATATGTTTCAATCATTTTGTTAGCTAAACCAATATCCCAATTGTTCTTTTCCATAGTTTTTCTCATATAGTGATAAAAATCATTTACTTGAACTCCTACTATGGCTTTTTCAAAATTAGTAGTTGCAATCTTTTTATCTAAGATAATTACATTATGATAAGTGTAGTTTCCATGGCAAACACTTCTTTGTGAAATCGCATCTTCTAGCATCCTTTCATACTGCAATTCCTTAAGACACTTTTTTGCTAGCATGGCTTGTTGAAATAAGTGATCATAACAAGATAAGAAACATATTTCAAATTCATTTTTTTTGCGTTTTCTTTTTATATAACTTCTTACACTTTTTAACTCCCTCGTTCTTTTTTCAAAAGTCTCATGCAAGTTTACTTCTAAGTTATAAGATATGTCTTCTGTATCTATTGGAACATTTCGCAAAATGCTGTGCAAAAATGCAAGGTTTTTTACGCCCTTTATAACATCTTTTTCGTTTCTTAAATCTATTTCAGTCCCAAAATGCCAATCTTTAATCACATAAGCATTTCCCATAGAATCAGATGTGATAATTTCTTCTTTTAAATTGTATACATATGAATCGATATAAGAATAGCCCTCATTTATCATAAACTTCTGGATTTTATCCTCAAACTCAACTCGTTTTTTAGAACATTCCAAACGTTTAAATAGTTTGGCCCCCTCATTTGTCTCGATTATATGCGCCCCCCTAATCCTGAAAGTATTATGAACCTTAAAATTATATTGCTTTAAAACCTCTTGGTATTTTGCATCCATAGGAAAGCCCCCTAATCCAAATTTTGGTATTGCCTAAAGGTGTCTCTTTTTAATCCTATGTTAAAATAATTTAAATAATGTCAAGATATTCTTTTGCCTTTTCCAATAAGGTTAGTTTTTTGTTTAGGCTAGGGTTTTTTAGTACCAAATCTAACAGTATGTTTAATGTTCTACCTAATTCCTTTCCAGGTTTATAGCCAATGTTGATTAAATCTCTGCCGTCAACTTTTAACATACTAAGATGGATACAGTCCCCATCTGCTAAAACATCTTTATAAATATCATATGACACGTTTAAACTTTTAAGTTTTTCCTTATAATAATCTTTATCAAAAATACTCAGTATTATTCTTTTAACAATAAAAAGTTCTTCAAAAATATCAATACCAACCTCATTAATGGCTTTTCTTATACCATAGGGGCTTAAGTCAAATGGTATATGGATCCATCTTATTAAACGGCTTACCTTTTCAATGGTGTTGTTATCAAACTTTAACTTCTTTAATATTTTCCTTACTTGGGTGCCTTCTAACTCATGAAGTAATAGGGTCCACCTTAAAATCAGTTCTGAGTCATTCTCTCGGTTAAGATCGGATTTTTCAAGTGTTTGTATTGCCTTTATAACAAAAGATCCTACTGTCTCTTCTGGAATTTTATAATTTTTAGTATGCATCATTAAATCAAACTCTGGTAATATAATCTTTGAAATTTTTGCGTGATATAAGTCTATAAGTTTTTCTGGATGAGAGCTTAATATAAGCTTATTTAATTCTGTTCTTATTCTTTCTGCACTTATATTTCGCAAATTTTCTTTTTGAAGACACGCTGCCTTATATGACTCTTCTTCAATTTTAAAGTTAAGTTGAGCTGAGAAACGAAAAGCCCTAAGTATTCGCAGGGCATCTTCCTCAAAGCGATGGACTGGATTTCCTACGCATCTAATAATACCTTTTTTTAGATCTTCCATCCCCTTATATAAGTCCACAAGGCCTTCTTGCTTATTATATGCCATTGCATTTATAGTAAAATCTCTACGCCTTAAATCATTCGCTAGATTTGAAGTAAACTCCACAGATTTCGGATGTCTATTGTCTTCATATTCACCATCTATTCGATAAGTAGTGACTTCATAACTATCTTCTTTATATAAAACTGTAACTGTTCCATGCTTAATTCCAGTATCTACTGTTCTTCTAAAAACCTCTTTAACATCTTCAGGTTTGGCGGAGGTAGTAATGTCCCAGTCTTCTGGATGAATATTTAAGATGGAATCTCTAACACACCCACCTACTGCATAGGCTTCATATCCATGTTTAATTAAAACATTTATGATATCGTTCACACCATCAGGTAACTTGATTTTCATACTTCCTCCTTCCTGAAGTTTTAAATAATTATTTAAAATTCTTAGTAAGCTCTTCCCCAATACACCATTTCTTTAGCATCTTTTCCACAACATATACATGTGCTTGATATTTCTTCTTGCTCAAAAGGTATACATCTTGAAGTAGCAGCTGTGTCTTCTTTTATCTTGTCTTCACATGCTTCTTCACCACACCACATGGCCTTTATAAAGCCTGGCTTATTTTCAACTATTTCTTTAAACTCATCATAAGTATAAGCACTGTATGTGTGTTCATCTCTATGCTTTCTGGCTCTTTCTAGCATTTCACTTTGAATCTTTTCAAGTATATTTGCAACTTCTTCTTCAATCTTATCTAGTGAAACAGTAATCTTTTCTCCTGTATCTCTTCTTACTATAATTGCTTGATTGTCCGCAATATCCCTAGGGCCTATTTCAATACGAATTGGAATACCACGCATTTCTTGTTCACTAAACTTCCATCCTGGACTCTTGTCTGTATCATCTACTTTTACACTAAAGCTACTTAGTCTTTCCTTTATTTCGCTTGCCTTTTCAAGTACTCCTTCTTTATGCTGTGCAATAGGGATTATCATTACTTGTGTTGGAGCAATACGAGGTGGTAATACTAGTCCACTATTATCACCATGAACCATAATAATTGCACCTATTATTCTAGTGGAAACTCCCCAAGATGTTTGATGCACATATTGAAGTTTGTTATTCTTATCTGTATATTGAATGTCAAAAGCCTTAGCAAATCCATCTCCAAAGTTATGGCTTGTTCCTGATTGTAAAGCCTTTCCATCATGCATTAAAGCTTCAATTGTATAAGTAGAGTTTGCTCCTGCAAATTTTTCTTTCTCGGTTTTTTGACCCTTAATCATAGGAATTGCAAGTATTTCTTCACAAAAATCTGCATATACATTTAACATTTGAATTGTACGTTCTTGTGCTTCCTCTGCCGTCTCATGAGCAGTATGACCTTCTTGCCACAAGAATTCAGTAGAACGTAAAAATGGTCTTGTTGTTTTTTCCCATCTAACTACAGAGCACCACTGATTATAATTCTTTGGTAGGTCTCTATAGGATTGGATAATCTCTGCATAAAAGTCACAAAACAAGGTTTCAGATGTAGGTCTTACGCAAAGTCTTTCCTGTAGTCTTTCTTCTCCACCATGTGTAACCCATGCTACTTCAGGTGCAAATCCTTCCACGTGATCTTTTTCTTTTTGTAGTAAACTTTCTGGTATGAACATTGGCATATATACGTTTTCTACTCCTGTTTCCTTAAAACGTGCATCCATTTCATTTTGAATGTTTTCCCATATAGCATAGCCTTCTGGACGTATAATCATACATCCCCTTACACTTGAATAAGAAATAAGCTCTGCCTTTTTCACAACATCAGTATACCATTGTGAAAAGTCTTCCTCCATTGATGTGATTTCTTCAACTAATTTTTTGTTTTTAGCCATGTTTCTCTCCTTTTATTTATCATCTTCTAGTCCTATTATTGTCATATAATCTTATCTAAAGACACAAAAAAAGCCTCTTATCCACAAGGGACCAAAAGACTTCGGCGGTACCACCCTTTTTAACTGTGCAATAGATAAAAGCTACAGTTCTCTTTATATCGTTAACGCACGATTTACGCTGTATTTTCATACAGTAACTCCAAGGTAGGTTCTATCACAGATTATAGAAACATTACACCTCTTGTTTCCTCTCTGAAATAATCTTAATGATATACTGGTCCTCTTCAACGTTTAGATGTCTTTTATTCTATGCTAGTATCATTATTTTGTCAAGTATTAGCTTACTTAGTTAAAATAATTTCTACAAAGGATAAATCTATTAACTTGGCTGCTATCACCATATCTTTTCCTTCAATAATATGATATTCGCCATCTACATCTTTTACTAATATGTTCTTACAAATAGCTTTTCTATCTTTGCTTATTTCTTTAACTAAATCTTTTACTTCTTCCTCATCTTCTTTACTTATTTCTTCATGAAGTAGTTTTTGAGGAGAAACTAAAATCTTATTCCATCCTTTATTTGAATCTTCAAAACCTAAATCCTCAACCATATCATAAAACTTTTTTGCTTCATCCATAACTATCTTAGCAATTTCTTCAGATGAATTATAGCTACTATCAACTATTAAATTATAGTTGGAAAAATTAAAATACTCTAAATCATACATGTCCTTGAAACGAATATTTTCTGTTTGTGCTCTAGCCTTTAACTGATTTTTTGTATCTTCTAAGGATGTGTACTTTTCTACATCTCCTCTACTATCATTAAAAACTCTCTTTGCTGCTTCGTCTATAGCAACTGAAACAAAAACCTTGAATGATTTTTCAACAAAGTTCCAAGCAAGTCTAGAATCAAATATTATATCCTTATGAATGTTTTCCCTAGCTGTTCTAGTTGTTGCATCATCTATCATATTATCATATTGTGGATCGTTACACATTAATTGATTCATTTCTAAGGTGCTTTTACCTAGTTCTTTGGCCAAGTTCCTTTGTATTGTTCCTGTAGAATATATTTCAAAACCATATTTCTCTTGTATAATTTTAGATATGGTTGATTTACCGCTTCCTAAATTTCCTGTTATTGTAATATGCATACTAATGACCATGCCTTTCTTCAAAAGTAGTATTAATATCTATTTATTATAGCATTAGGTCTTTATTTCGTAAAGTTTAGCCCAAGCTTTTCTTGTCATAGCTCTTAAATCTTAAATCTGTAACCAACACCCCAAATTGTTTCTATGTATTGTGGGTTTGAAGTATCTTTTTCAATCTTTTCCCGAATCTTCTTTATATGCACTGTTACAGTAGCTATATCTCCAACTGATTCCATTTCCCATATTTCTCTGAATAATTCTTCCTTGCTGAAAACACGATTCGGGCTTTCTGCTAAAAATGTTAATAGGTCAAACTCTTTAGTGGTAAAGTTTTTTTCCTCTCCATCAATAAATACCCTTCTAGCACTTTTATCTATTTTTATTCCACCTGTTTCTACGATTTCATTTGCCTTTTTTCCAGAACCTATTAGTTGTTCATATCTTTTTAAATGAGCCTTAACTCTAGCAACTAATTCACTTGGACTAAAAGGCTTTGTCATATAATCATCTGCCCCTAAACCTAGACCTCTTATCTTGTCAATATCTTCTTTCTTCGCAGATACCATTATAATAGGAATATCTTTTTTCTCTCTTAATTGCTTACAAATATCAAATCCACTTAAACCAGGAAGCATTAAGTCTAAAATTACTAAATCAAATTCTTCTTCTAGACCCTTTCTCAGGCCTACATCTCCATCTGCTTCTATTTCTACATAAAATCCATCTATTTCTAGATAGTCTCTCTCTAGTTCAGCAATTTCAGTTTCATCTTCGATAATTAGTATTCTTTTCATCTTATGCTACCTCATACTTTCTAAATCTTATATATATGCAAGTTCCTTTGCCTTCTTGAGCTCTGGCCCATATTTCTCCATCATGGTCTTCTACAATCTTCTTGGCAATTGAGAGGCCTAAGCCAGAACCTCCTTTTGTCGTGTTTCTAGACTCATCACTTCTATAAAATCTTTCAAATACATATGGCAAATCTTCAACAGATATTCCTATACCATTATCAGAAATACATATTTGTATATGTTCATTATCATCTATACTTTCAATGTTGATAATACCTTTTTTATTAGTTATGTATTTTACAGAATTCATAATAATATTATTTGTAACCTTTTTGAGTTGTTCAGGATCCGCTAAAATATATATTGACTTATCTCTCTTGTTTTCATAAGATATGGAGATATTCTTAAGTTCTAAATCTAAACTAACTTCTTCTATACAATCACTAAAAAAATCATCTATGTTAAGCTTAGTAAGATGATATTCTATCTTGTTATTCTCAATTTTTGAATATAGTAAAAGCTCATCCACTAGAGTAGACATAGTGTTTGCCTTATTATATATGGTCTCTATGTATTTCCTTTGTTTATCTGGAGTGTCTGCAACACCATCCATTATGCCTTCCGAATAACCCTTTATAGCCGTAATTGGTGTTTTTAAATCGTGAGTAATATTTCCAACTAGCTCTTTTGTCTTTACTTCGTTCTCTAATCTTAACTCTAACAATTCTTTAATTCTAATTCTCATTTCCTCAAAATCAACACTTAATTGCCCTATTTCATCTTTGAAGTCCCCCTCTATAGAAAAATTGAGGTTTCCTTTTGTTATTTCACTTGTGGCAATTCTTAAGATATTAAGTGGTTTAATAATGCTTAAGTATATCCAGTACACAACAACTACTGCTGTTAATAGTGTAACAACCATGTAGGCAAATAACAATTGTATAAAGGATGATTTGATTTGTGGAATTAAGTTTCTAGCATCAGTAATAATAAATATACTTCCCTCTGATCCATCTTTAAAGTAAAAGTCTTGTTGCTTTAGCAAAACAGGAGTATTTGCATCAATATAAAATCCACCTTCAATATCCGTGTCAAATTCTCCGAACTTTGGCAGATATTTTTTTAGATCACTATCCTTTTCGCTTCCTCTATATATAACATCTTCGCCTTTTCTAAGAATTATATAGGAATAACTTGATTTTAAATCTTCATCTAGTTCTTTAATAAAATCAAGACTCTCAAACTTTTCTGGAGTTTCTCTTGCTGTTAGGAAAATCTTATTATAGGTTCCTCTAGTAAGTTTGTTTAAAACTTGAAGGGGATTAGATAAAATTCCATAAGTATCTATACTAAGGCCATATTCTTCTTGAATAGATTCGCTCTGATATTGAATAATCCTCCATCCAGACACACCAAAAAGTATGGCTGGCAAAAACATTGTTATTAAAAAAGCTATTATTAACCTTGTTTTTAATTTCATCTAATCACCTGCTGTTTTATTACAAATATCCTTTGAGTTCATCAACTTTGTCTAACTTTTCCCAAGGTAAGTCTAAATCATTTCTTCCAAAATGACCATAAGATGAGGTTTGCTTATAAATAGGTCTTCTAAGATCAAGACTACTTATAATTCCTGTTGGTGTTAAAACAAAGTGTTTTTCTATAATTTTAATTAATTGTTCATCTTCTAGTTTTCCTGTGTTAAATGTATCTATCATAATGGATGTTGGTTTTGCTACACCTATAGCATATGATAACTGTATCTCACATCTCTTAGCCAGTCCTGCTGCAACTATATTTTTAGAAATATAACGAGCGTAATAAGAAGCAGAACGATCTACTTTTGTGCAGTCCTTGCCTGAAAATGCTCCACCACCATGTCTTGCATATCCACCATAAGTATCAACAATTATCTTTCTACCCGTTAATCCACTATCTCCTAAGGGTCCACCAATAACAAATCTTCCTGTAGGATTTATAAAATATTTAGTTTCATTACTTATTAAATCTTTTGGTAAAATCTTATCAATTAATAATTCCTTAATATCCTTTTCTAATTGTTCCCTTGTTACAAGCTCATCATGTTGTGTTGATAATACTACAGTGTCTATATGAGTAGGTAGGCCTTGTTCATCATATTCAACTGTTACTTGAGACTTACCGTCTGGTCTAAGATATGTTAATACTCCATCTTTTCTAAGCTTAGTTAATCCTTTTGTTAATTTGTGAGCTAAAGATATAGCATATGGCATATATTCGTCAGTTTCATCTGTTGCATATCCAAACATCATGCCCTGATCTCCTGCCCCATTTGCATCATCATCTATTGCATCTTCTACTTTTAGTTCATAAGCCTTGTCTACACCAAGAGCAATATCTGATGATTGCTCATCAATAGCAACAATAACGCCACAGGTATTTCCATCAAACCCATAGCTAGATTTTGTATATCCAATCTCACAAATAGCATCCCTAACAATCTTTTGTACATCGACATAGGCCTTTGTTGTAATTTCTCCCATTACTAATACTAGTCCTGTGGTGATTGCAGTTTCACAAGCTACACGACTCATTGGATCTTGTTCAAGTAATGCATCTAAAATAGCATCTGATATTCGGTCACAAATCTTATCTGGATGCCCCTCTGTAACAGACTCTGAAGTGAATAATCTTTTCATACTAATACCTTCTTTCTATAAATTTTTTCTTTGTAAATATAAAAGTCCGTCTAAGACGGACTTGATAGTTAAACCAATTCCTCTTATTGTTCGAATTACTCGCTCAGGTTAGCACCTTCCAAAACATGAAATATTAGGGGTTGCCGTGACTTCATAGAACCTTTACTCTCCGTCACTCTGAATAAGAGATTACTATTATATTTTATAAAACTATTCTTAGCTAACTTTTAATTTGAACTTTCTAATGGCCTTCTCATCTTCAGAGTTTACCTTAGCTATATCTGCTCCTAGACCTTGTAGTTTGCATTCAAAGTTTTCGTAGCCTCTTTCAATATATTCTATTTGCTCTACATGAGTATATCCTTCAGCAAGCAATCCTGCAATAACTAGTGCAGCTCCAGCCCTTAAGTCTGGTGCTCTTACTATAGCTCCTGTTAGACTATCAACACCATCTATGATAGCTGAATTTCCTTCTACTTTAATTGAAGCTCCCATTCTTGAAAGCTCGTCCACATATTTAAAGCGGTTTTCAAATATGCTTTCTGTAACTATACTAGTACCTGAAGACAAAGTTAAAGCAGCAGTCGTTTGTGGCTGCATGTCTGTTGGAAATCCAGGGTATGGTAAAGTCTTTATGTGAGTATTTCCTATTTTCTCTGGACCTATTACTCTTACAGCATCATCTAATTCTTCTATAGTAACACCCATCTCTAATAACTTTGCAGTTATCGCTTCTAAGTGCTTTGGAATTACATTCTTAACTAGTATGTCTCCTTTTGTAGCAGCTGCTGCAAACATAAAGGTTCCTGCTTCAATTTGATCTGGAATAATTGAATATTCTGTTGCCCCTAAGCTTTTAACACCTGTAACACGTATAATATCAGTTCCAGCACCCTTTATATTAGCGCCCATACTGTTTAAAAAATTTGCCACATCAACTATATGTGGTTCCTTTGCAGTATTTTCTATAATGGTAGTTCCTTCAGCCATACATGCTGCCATCATAATATTAATGGTTGCACCAACACTAACTACGTCTAAGTAAATATGGCTTCCTTTTAATTGTTCTGCACTAGCTTCTACCATTCCATGTTCAATTGTAACCTTTGCACCTAAGGCTTCGAATCCTTTTATATGTTGATCTATTGGTCTACTTCCAATATTACAACCTCCAGGTAGGGCTACTTTTGCATTTTTATATTTACCTAATAATGCTCCTAGTAAATAATAGGATGCTCTTATCTTTCTAATAAAGTCATAGTCAATTATAAAAGAATCTATGTTAGAACTATTAATCTTAACTGTATGACCTGTAGGTTTTTCTATTCTTTCAACTTTTGCGCCAATCTTTTCTATTGCTTCTAATAATACGTTAATATCTTGAACATCTGGTAGGTTATCGATAACTACTGTTTCCTCACTCATGATTGCTGCTGCTAAAATGCCTAAAGCTGCATTCTTTGCTCCACTTATGCAAACTTCTCCTTTTAAAGGTTTTCCACCTTTAATTATATATTGGTTCATCCCGCACCTCGTTTTATTTCAATATTTATATGATTTCTCTGTCTTTTTATTTGTTAAACGGCATATGTATATAGTATATTCTAATCTGTAAGTTATATGCTTTTATTTATGTGATTTTCCATAATTTTGAAAACCAATACCTGTTCTATTATAACATAGGTTTGTATACATTTAAAGCCTTAGTTTTTGTTTCCTAAAGGTCTAACTTTCTCTATAATAATATTCAGCAATTCCTCTATTGATTTCCCATCACTATTAACAATAATATCTGAATACTTTTCGTATAAAGGAGTTCGCTCTTCATACAGATCTTCTAAATTCTGACCCCTTTTTAATGCAACCCCTCTTTGTTTCATATTACCAAGTCTATCTTTAAGATTTTCCATACTTAGCTTGATATATATAACAGTACCAATGTTACTTAAGTGAGACATCGCCTCCTTGCCATAAATAACACTTCCGCCTGTTGCGATTATTGTTTCCTCTGCCTTGATTTCTGAGTTTACTTTATTTTCAATTTCTATAAAACCTTCTAATCCTTTTTCCTTAATTATATCTTTTAATAAGCTTTCTTCTTGTCTCTGAATTAAAAGGTCCGAATCTATAAATTTATAGCCCATTAGCTTAGCTAGAATTACTCCAACTGTACTCTTACCTGCTCCAGGCATACCAATTAATATGATATTATTCATTTAAAATATCCTTTCAAATTATATAAAACAAACTTTATTATAGCATTACCCTATTATGAAAGTATAAAAACAATTGGGGTTGCTTTTCAAATAATTCGTTAATTTTTTCTTCTTCATCTAATAAAACAACTAGAATCGTTTGATTCTTATCTAGAATTAGTTCTTCAACGTCGTCTACCGCTTGCTCCTCCATTAATGAAGCATTCTCAATAATTAAGGAACAATTCTTTATAACCTTTTTCTTTCGTTTATAATCAATAGTGTTGAAATCTTTAGCATCTATCATGCCTACTTTCTCACACTTAATCATCTTCAACCTATATAGTACCTTTAATAAAGCCTTCGTAAAGGAAACCGTATCTGTTAGAGACTTGTCTGAGCTTACAATTAAGTTGAGATAGGTAGCTTTATTGCTATCTATTTCCTCCAGTATATTTACTATTTGTTGCTTTGTTTCAATACTATTGAGGAATTCCGCAAATATCCCTTTGTAATCAATGTCTGTTCCCTGAAAATATTCCTCTAAAATATCTTTTTCTTCTTCTTGAACTTCTTCTGCTTGAAATTCTTTTTTTTCTTTATCTTCTTCTATATCTTCTTTTTCTTCATTTGCTTCTTCTGCTTCTTTTTGCTTTTGCTCTTCTAATTGTTTTTCTTTAAGGATAGCCAACAAATCAACCTTACCTTCATGATGATTTTTAAGAAGTTCTGCCCTTTTTACATACTCCCCAGTAGCAAACCAAAGTATAATATTATTACATTCTTCTATGCACTCTTTTTCCATACCTGCTTTATGATACAAGCCTGCAAGTTCATAAGCCCATTCTTCCATATACTCTTGATTTTTAAGTTCTTCTAACTGAGTAATCTGCTCTTCTATTGGCCTATCTTCCAATCTTAACATTAAATATTTAAATATAAATCTCCATGGATCTCTAGGGGCTAACTCAATATATTCCTTATAATACTTCTTTACCAAAGGCAAGTCTTTGCTTCTTATTGAAACTTCTAAAAGTTGATTAACAACTCTTCTAGACTGGGTTCTATTATATACTTTGTTTAATACTTCAGTTGCCTCTTCATATCTATGATTTTGAATTAAGACATCTGCAATAGTTGTTAAATCAATAATTGCCTTTATTTTTTTTATATTCATGTCATCTATTATAAGCGCTGCTTTTTTATACTCTTTGTTTTCTGCTAAGCGTCTAACTTCTTCGATTTTAACAATGTTTTTATATTTCTCCATATAATCCTCCTAAAATGCGTCTCCTTAAGCTTATCTTATCATTCTACAATAGATTAAACAAGTATAAAGAAAAGAAGTTTTTAACAAACCTATAATTTAAATCCAAAAAAAATGTCATCATAAAAACTTTTATGATGGCATCTTAATAATATATATAAAATTCCGTGCATCTTGCTTTGTATGGCGTACATAAGCGTTACTTCTACAGTTAACTCGGTCTAGGTTGCCTTACGGCACACAAGAGCTCTTGCTTAGTGCTGCTTCATTCCTGACCTGACACAGTTCGCAAGTTCCTGTTGCGTAAGACCCAAACGTCAACATCACTTATAAAAGGCAGCCTCACAAACACTCATCCGAGGCAAGATATCACCCCTGCTATAGCGGATTGCAGGTATAGGGCACCGCTATCTCCCCGGCTGCACGGAAGCTTTATAACTTCTTCATCAGCTTTTTGCTGTACTTTAAATCATATCTTTTTTATTACTAAAAGTCAACCCTTATATCTTCCCTTACTTTTTCCATTTTATTTCGAATTCTTAGGTTCCTGAAGAAATCCTGTAAAATGGCTGAACATTCTTCTTCTAAAATACCCGTAATAATCTCCACTTGATGATTAAACTCTTCTACTTGTAATAAATTTAGTATAGAGCCCGCGCATCCTGCCTTTTTATTCATGGCACCTATTACAACCCTTTCCATTCTAGATTGTACTATTGCTCCTGCACACATTTGACAAGGTTCTAAGGTAACATACATGGTGCACTCTTCCAATCTCCAATCACCCATCTTTTTACTCGCTTTATCAATTGCAATAAGTTCTGCATGAGCAAGTGTGGACTTGTTATTATTTCTCTTATTATAAGCCCTTGAAATAATTTTATCTTCAAAAACAATTACACAACCTATTGGAACTTCACCTATATCATAAGCCTTTTTCGCTTGTTTTAAAGCTTCTTTCATAAACTTTTCATCCATAAAATCAGTCCTTTAACTTTATATCATATACTATTGTTTAATTCTTATAAATCCTTTATTATAATAACATGATTACTTTAGCTTAACAACAGGAGGACATACTTTTGATAAATGGTTTTAATAAAACAACTCTTTTAGATTATCCAGGACATTTAGCAGCAACTATATTTTTAGGGGGATGTAATTTTAGATGCCCTTTTTGCCATAATGCCTCTTTAGTTTTGTCAGCTGAAATTCAACCGATTATCTCTAAAGATGAGATATTTGCTACACTAAAGAAACGTGTTGGGATTCTAGAAGGTGTCTGTATTACTGGCGGAGAACCTACTTTATATGCGGGCTTATATGATTTCATAAAACAAATTAAGGACTTAGGCTTCCTTGTGAAGCTAGATACAAATGGTAGCAATCCCCACATAATAAGCAAACTATTAGAAGATAAACTTATAGATTATCTAGCAATGGATATCAAAAACTCAAAAGAAAAATATGCAACTACTACAGGCATAAAAAACATAAATACTGATAAGATATCAGAGAGTATATCTCTTTTACTTAATTCAAATATTGATTATGAGTTTAGAACAACTGCAGTTAAAAACTTTCATGAAAACTCAGACTTTCTTTCAATTGGACAATGGATTAATAATGCAAATGCCTATTACATTCAGGCTTTCGAAGATTCTGGAGATCTTATTAGTGACGGTCTTTCTGGGTTTTCATTATCTGAATTAAAGCAATTTAAAGAAGTTGTTTCACCCTTCGTTAAATATATAGATATTCGTGGAGTAGATTAACTGATGAAGTCTTGAAGAAAGGTATGATAATATCGTGAGCAAGTTTCATGTTACAAATCGATTAGTTCTAAAACCGTTAAACACTGAAGATACATTTAACGTTTTGTCTTTTTATAATAGAAATCGAGAGCATTTTGAGCCTTGGGAACAAAAGCGTAGTCTGAATTTTTATACTTATAATTATCAATACGCATCCTTGGCCGTTGAAAAGGATTTGATGAAGTCAAAAAAGTTATTACGTTTTTGGATCTTTCCTAAGGATAATCCAAATCTAATAATTGGAACCGTTAATTTTTATAATATAACAAAGGGTTGCTTTTCTAACTGCCAACTTGGTTATAAAATAGACCATGAGCACATTGGAAAGGGATACGCCTATGAAGCAATTAAAGAAGCTATGAAAATATTAAAAGAAGAATATAACTTGCACCGCATAGAAGCAAGAATAATGCCCTCTAATATAGCTTCTATAAAATTAATTAAAAAGTTGGATTTTCATAATGAGGGCTTGGCAAGATCAAGCATTAAGATTAATGGGGAATGGGAAGATCATTTTGTATATGCTTATATTGAGGAAGGATAGCAAAATCCTTCCTCTTTAATATGTAAATATCTTTTTTATGATTTTTAGATTCTAAGATTTAATTAAAATAGATAGGAGCATACCAATATCCAAATTCTCCAGTTCTTAAATCCTTTCTTTTTATACTCTTGAAAGAATCAAAGCCAAACATTTTAGCCATAAATTTTTCCCTATTATGATAAATTCCTGGAACTCCTATTATATACCTGCCTCCAGTTTTGTCGTTAATTCTAGCGAAAATCAAATGACTATAACAATAAAATCCATGTAATAAAAAACTATTGTTTCCGTATGACCAGTTTTCCATTGGTAAGTTTCCGATATCTTGAGGTTCAATTCGTACACACCATGCTATTTCGTTATCTTCAAATGGATACATTTTAGGAAAACTATTATATATCTTTAAGGCCTTTGGATGTTCTTCAAATGCCAAGCTAGGTGTTACTTTCCTTTCTCTTCGTTCCCTTATATTCTCAGAAGCCATACTTTCTTGGTGAGGACTTACATCCTTACTTGATATATCCTCCGGAACTTCTTCTATA
>CAZOGN010000007.1:15386-27511 GCA_964579655.1 uncultured Lachnospiraceae bacterium | reverse complement strand
ATCCTCCGGAACTTCTTCTATAGCTTCTTCTATAACTTCTTCTTTAACTTCTTCTATGGTTTCTTCTATAGTTTCTTCTTCTATTACCGATATTTTAGCCTTTTCTTTTGGCTTTTCTAAATTTTCTGCTCTTATAAAAATCCCCTTTACCATTTCGCTTGTAATAGGCTTATCATCCCATTCACTAGCATAATATTTTCCATCTGAATGATAAAGAACAAGACCTCCCACTTCATCTAAGTCATATGAACTATTCATAATATTATTACTATCTGTCAGAGTTCTGAACTGACCAAGGCCTTTCTTTACTGGCAATTCTCCTAGTAAAATACCTTCTATGCTATATCCTTTTCTTTTAAAAAGATACACTTGCAGATTCTCATCTTCCATACTAGGTGTTGTAATGCGAATAGTAACCTTGCACTGTCCCTTTTTTGATTCCACTCTGGCATATCCTACGTTATTTCTTTTAATTCCATTTTCATAATTATACATATATGAAACTAATCTCTTATAATTTGACATAATAACTCCCTTTGCTTTAGCCTGGTATTAATTATATGATTTTTTAGCTAGTACACAGCAATATTCTCATATAATTCTATTCTTTTCAGGCTAAAAATATAACAAAAGGAATATATAAAGTTCAAGCTTATTAATATTTTATTTCTTTTCTATATTTCTATAAATATTATTACTGAAATCGGCAAAATCCTCTAATGTGAAAGTTTCCCCTCTAACATTTTCAGCTTTGCCTAAAGAAATTATTGAATCCGTAATTTCTTCCTTTGATAAGTTAAAAGAACCACTATTGTTTAAACTATTTGCTAATGTCTTTCTTCGCTGATTAAAGGTACTACGAATAATCTTGAAAAACAATTCTTCATCTTCAAGTTGAACAGGTGGTTTATCATGTGGCTTTAAACAAAGTACTGCAGAACCAACCTTTGGCCTTGGAATAAAACAACTAGGCGGAACATCTGTAGCAATATATACTTCTCCATAATATTGACACACTACTGAAAGAGAGCCATATGCCTTAGTCCCAGGTCCTGACTGGATTCTCATAGCAACTTCCTTTTGTACCATAACTGTAATATTCTCAATGGGAATTTTACTTTCAAGTAATTCCATAATTATTGGAGTGGTAATATAATAAGGCAAATTAGCCACTACCTTTATTTTATTTCCTTGATTCTTCTCACTTACTAACTTGTTTAAATCAAGCTTTAAGATATCATCATTAATAACTTCAACATTATCATAATCTGCAAGCGTTTCGTCCAAAATAGGAATTAGTTTTTTGTCAATTTCAACAGCAAGAACTTTTTTAGCATGTTCACAAAGGTATTGCGTTAAGGTCCCAATCCCTGGGCCTATTTCTAGTATAAAGTCTTCCTTTGTTATATCTGCTGCCTTAATAATATTTTCTAATATATTATTATCAATTAAGAAGTTTTGTCCATATTTTTTTTGAATGGCAAATTCATATTTTTTTAAAATTGCAATTGTATTTTTAGGATTTCCCAGCTTTCCCATTTAGGCCTCGTTTCTATCTTTAGCTATTTTAAATAATTTAAGAGCATTTTCCCTTGTTGTTTGTATTACCTTGTCATATTCAATATTTTTAATCTTAGCAATTTCAGCTGCAATATATTTTAAATTCAAGGAAGTATTGCGCTTTCCTCTATTAGGTTCAGGCGCTAGATAAGGAGCATCTGTTTCAAGTAGTATATTTTCTAAGGGTGTATATTCTACAACCTCTTTTAATTTTCTTCCGTTTTTGAAAGTAACTACTCCTCCTACTCCAATGTAATATCCTAGATCAATATATTGCTTTGCCACTTCCTTAGAATAAGAAAAACAATGGATTACTCCTTTGTATTCATTCAAATCTGCTTCTTTAATTATTTCATAGGTATCTCTTGCCGCATCCCTGCTGTGTATCACAACGGGTAGTTTCACACCCTTTGCAAGGTGTAGTTGACGCTCAAACCATTTCTTTTGAATATCTCTACTTGGAGTGTCCCAATAATAATCAAGCCCTATTTCACCTATTGCAACGACCTTTTGCTCTTTTGCCATATCAGCAAGAGTACTTATGTCATTTTCATTTAAATTTTCAGTTCCACCTGGATGAACACCAATGCTTCCATAAATAAACGGATAATTCCTTGTAAGTTCAATAGTTTCTTTGGAATCTTCCATGGTTGAACCAATATTAACTACATATCCTATCCCATTTTCCAAAAAGCTCTTTAGCAAGTCATCTCGATCTTTATCAAATGCTTTATCATCATAATGGGCATGACTTTCAAATATCATATTAGATCCCTTCTAAAGATTAAGTGATTTCTGCACCTGATGGCATATCTTTTTCTGCCACCATTAAAGCTAGTTTTCCATCTTGGTCTTCTGCACAAAGTAACATTCCTTCTGAAAGTAGTCCTGCTAGTTTAGCTGGCTTTAGGTTAACCAATACCATAACCTTTTTACCTACCATTTCTTCAGGTGTGTAATCTGCCTTTATACCAGACACTATTTGCATAGTCTTATTGCCAACTTTAACTTGAGAGCAAAGTAATTTTCTTGATTTCTTAACTTCTTCACAAGATATTACTTCTCCTATTTGAAATTGCATACTCATAAAATCATCAAAGCTAATTTCATCTTTGTCTGGAATGGCAATAACTGCTGCATCAGTTTCTACAGCTTCTTCATTGCTAGAATCTATATCCTCACAAGTAGTTTCTATCTTTTCCAATACTTCTTTAATATCTAAACGAGCAAAAAGTATTTCTGGTTTATCAGTAACCTTTGTTTCTGATGGATAAACTCCAAATTGCTCTAGTTGCTCTTTTGTTCTTTCAGCACCATTAATCTGCTTCAGTATTTTTTTAGAAGTTTCAGGCATGAATGGTTCTAATAAGTTAGCACCAACACTAATCCCCTCAATCAGATTATATAAAACTGTAGCCAAACGGTCCTTCTTTTCTTCATCTTTTGCTAGAACCCAAGGCATAGTTTCATCAATATATTTATTACAACGTTTAAACATATTAAATATCAAAGTAATTGCATCTGAAACTCTTAACTTATCCATCTTAGCAAGAACCTTAGAATATGTTTCTGTAACTACCCTCTTTAAGTCTTCATCTACGTCTTCATTAATATTTGCATTTACAACAAGTCCATCAAAGTATTTGTTACTCATAGATATGGTACGGTTCACAAGGTTTCCTAAAGTGTTTGCTAACTCTGAATTTATTCGCTCTACCATTAATTCATATGTTATAATTCCATCATTATCAAATGGCATCTCATGTAACACAAAATATCTAACAGCGTCTACTCCAAATAAATCTACTAAGTCTTCTGCATAAAGTACATTTCCTTTAGATTTACTCATCTTTCCTTCTCCCTGCAACAACCAAGGATGACCAAAGATTTGTTTTGGTAAGGGTACTTCTAGAGCCATTAACATGATTGGCCAATAAATTGTGTGAAATCTTAAAATATCTTTACCAATAAGATGTAAGTCTGCTGGCCAGTATTTACTGAAGTTTTCACCATGTTCTCCATCCACATCATATTCTAGGCCCGTAATATAATTACTTAATGCGTCAATCCATACATAAACAACATGATTTTCTTCAAAATCCACAGGAATTCCCCAACTAAAAGATGTCCTAGAAACACATAAGTCTTGTAGGCCCGCCTTTATAAAGTTATTAACCATTTCATTTTTCCTAGACTCAGGTTGAATAAATTCCGGGTTGTCTTCTATATGCTTAGCTAATCTTTCTTCGTATTTACTTAGTTTTAAAAAATAAGCTTCTTCTTTTGCTTGCTCAACTTCTCTTCCACAATCAGGACACTTACCATCATTTAATTGTGACTTTGTGAAAAATGATTCACATGGGGTACAATACATTCCCTCGTAAAAGCCTTTATAAATATCGCCTTGTTCATATAGTTTCTTAAATATCTTTTGAACTTGCTTCACATGATAATCATCTGATGTTCTAACAAACTTATCATAAGAAGTATTCATTATATCCCAATTTCCTTTAATTTCTCCGGCTATATTATCTACAAATTCCTTTGGTGATCGGTCTGCTTTATTTGCAGAATCTTCGATTTTTTGTCCATGTTCATCTGTACCTGTTTGGAAATAAACATCATATCCTTCTTGTCTTTTAAATCTTGCGATACTGTCTGCTAAAACGATTTCATATGTGTTACCAATATGAGGTCTTCCAGATGTATACGCTATTGCTGTTGTAATATAATAAGGTTTCTTATTCATTGCTTCCTCCTCAAATAATCCTAATTTTATATAAAGTTTTTGTTTTATAATCAAGAAAGAGTTTCGCTTGCGAAACTCTCGCGCCGAGCGCGGTCAGCATAGCTGACATAATACTTAACGCGTGAGTGCGCATCCACAGTGGAACGTTTTTTTATTTAATAGGAGCACTTTCCTATTAAATAAAAAAACTCTCGTCTTATTATAAAGACGAGAGTAATATCCCGTGGTACCACTTTACTTTAGTCAAAAAACGACCCTCTTCAAACATACTGTAACGGGTATAACCGTCGCATCCTAAAGAACAATTATAAAAACTTACTAACTCTTCCATCAGTGCGAAGCTCCAAGGCCATCTTCGGTAATTCCACCATGTCTCCTTTTCAGCTATAGGGAGCTTCCTGTATATGGCTTTCTTACTTACTCTTCTCTTCATCGCTTATATAATATAAATATTCTTATTTTTGAATATGTTGCTAACAATTTAATTTAGAATAACATGATGCTTTTCAATTGTCAACATTCACTTATTTGTCAGTTACATCTATGGTGGTTTGTATGTTATCCCTCATAATGCTTTCAGTCATCATTCCTGGGTAATATCCCAAGACCTTACCTTCTTTATCAATAAAATAAGTTGTGGGGAAGGCTTGAATATGATATCCTCTAAACACTTCTCCTTTTTCATCAAAAAGTGTTGGAAAAGTATAATTATTTTTATCTAAAAACGCAATAACGCCTTCCTTTTCCACTTCTCTAGTGTTGAAGTTTTCCTCTGTTTTAGGCTCTGCAACTCCAAGAATTATTACTTCATCCTGATTTAGGTTAAACTCCTGATAAAGTTTCTCAATATCAGGCATTTCTTTTTTACAAGGAGGACACCAAGTTGCCCAGAAGTTTAAAAATACGACTTTGCCTTTATAATCAGATAAAGTATGTTTATTTCCAAACTGATCTTCTAAAGTAAAATCAAAGGCGGGAAGTCTCTCTACTTCTTCTGTCTCTTCCTCTTCTTCTGTTATAGAACCTTCTGTCATCGAATTCAAATAGCCAGAAACTCCATTCATCCAACCTGTAATTGTCATTATTCCAACTATAATAAGAATAATACCCGCTATCTTAATTGTATATTTTAATAATTTTTTCTTACTATTTAAAAATTCAAGAATCTTGCTTGTGAATAAACCTAGTATTAGAAAAGGTATTGTAAAGCCTAATGTATATACAAGAACAAGCATATTGCCAACTAATGCATCCTTAGCGCTTGAAGCCATTATTAAAACAGATGAAAGCATAGGGCCTATACATGGGGTCCATGCAAAACTAAAGGTAAAGCCAGTAACAAAAGCAACTAGGGGATTCATTTTCTTTTCTATAATTTTTGTATTAAGTCTTCTTTCTTTTTGTAAAAACTTAAGTTCAAATATACCCAACTGAAATAAACCTAAAATAATAATTATAATTCCACCTATTCTTGTAAATATAACTTGGTAACGACTAAAAAACCCTCCTAATGCAGTAAAGGCCATTCCTAAGGCAAAAAATGCAATTGATATCCCTGAAACAAAAAAGACCGTATGCAAAAAAACCATCTTTCTTTTATAATGTACAGTTCCATCCTTCTCTTCTTTTGCATTTCCAGCTAAATAACTCATATATACTGGCAGCAAAGGAATAATACATGGAGAGAAAAAAGAAATTAATCCTTCTATAAACACTAATACAAAACTAGCATTCCCTCCTGAAATAACATTAAATATCATAGGCATCTCCTTCCTAAGCATTTTTAATACTTTACAATGCTATTTTCTTCTTGTCAAGAAAATTTGTTAATTTGTTTTCTTTGTTTATTCTTATTTCTAGGTATTTTATAAAATAATATTAGTATAATTATAAGGAGCTTATTCCACTAGGAAAGGTATTTCTTAAATGAAAAATCTTAAATATTTATTTATCTCTTCTTTTATACTGCTTTTTTCTTTTTTATTTATTAGCTGTAGCAAGTCTAATGAGACAAAGGCAATAGAAAGCAGGGAGAAGTTTGATACATTTACTAATGAATTATTTGTAACTGAAGTACAAAAAGATACTATTACTTTAAATTATTCCCTTAATAACTGGGAAAGTTACGGAATTGAAATAGGCGATGTTAAGATTGGTCATTTCTCTCCTTCATATATAGAAAGTTTATTAGCAACTTATGAAAATTATTTAGCTATACTAAAAGATATAAGTTATAAAGATTTAAGGCCTGATCAACAACTTACATATGATGTTTTAAAATATTATTTTAAGTTAGAATTAACACAAGGAGATTTTGTCTTATATCATGACGTCCTTAGCCCAACAACTGGAATCCAAGCACAACTTCCTGTATTATTTGCTGAGTTTAATATTAAAACGCAAGAAGATCTGGATATTTACTTAGCTTTAGTCAAATCAATAGAACCTTATTTTGAAGAAGTTTGTGAATTCCAAAAGTTGAAGGCTGCCTCTGGTTTATTCATGAGCAAGCAAGTGGCTGATAGTATAATAAGTCAATGTGAAAACTTTATTAAAGATCCTGAAGAAAATTTCTTAATTATAACGATAAATAACAAGATCTCAAATATGGACTTTTTAAGTGAAGATGAAAAATCAAAATATATTAAAGAAAACAATGATTCTATTAAGAACACTCTTATTCCTGCCTATGAACTTCTTATTGCAACTTTAAAGGATTTAAATTCTACTGGTAAAAATGATAAGGGCCTGTGTTATTACGAAAAAGGAAAGTCCTTCTACGAATATTTGATTGCATATAACACCAATTCCTCTAAGTCTGTTCCCGAGCTTATTCAAATGGTTGATTTAAGTATTGAAGAAAACATATTAGAAATGGGTGATATTTTAGAAAGAAACCCAAAAGTATATGAGGAGCTTATGGATATTTCCTTTCCTTTGCAAGAACCAACAGAGATCATTACATTTTTAGAAAGTGCAGTTCTTAAAGATTTTCCTGAAATTCCTAGTGTAAATTGTACGATTTCATATGTGCCTGAATCTTTACAAGAGCATCTAAGTCCTGCTATGTATTTGGTGCCTGCAATTGACGACTATAAAAACAATGTAATTTACATTAATCCTGAGTATAATATGACTGATGTTTTTCCAACGCTAGCCCATGAAGGCTACCCAGGTCATTTATATCAATCTGTATATTTTCGTGATTCCAATCCTTCTCCTATTAGAAACCTTCTTGACTTTGGCGGTTATATTGAAGGATGGGCTACTTATGTTGAATATTATTCATATTACTTAGCTGGCCTTGAAAAAGATGTGGCAGATTTTATAGTTGCTAATATGACAACAAACATGGGGATATATTGTAGATTAGATTTTGGAATCCATTATGAAGGTTGGACATTTTCAGACTCTTTAGATTATCTTAAGAGCCTTGAAATAAATGACAAGGAATTAGTAACTTTATTATATGAAACTATATTGGAGGAACCCGCATTGTACCCACAATATGGCATTGGATATCTAGAAATCATGGAATTAAAGAAGAAAGCAGAATCTAAATTAAGTGATCGTTTTTCACTAAAAGACTTTCATACTTTTATGTTAGATGTTGGCCCCGCTCCATTTACAGTTATTGAAGAAAGATTAAATGAAGAAATGTTGGAGTAAACTATACCCCAACATTTCTCATTATATTAAATTTAAATTCAATTGTAAATTATAGTTTTGGACCAGCATCTACTAATGCCTTACCAGCTTTATTACCTTCATATTTGTTAAAGTTTTTAGTGAATCTTTCTGCTAAATCCTTTGCCTTTGTTTCCCACTCAGCTGCATCTGCATAAGTGTCACGAGGATCAAGGATGTTAGTATCTACACCAGAAAGTTCAGTTGGTACTTCAAGATTGAAGTAAGGTATTTCTTTTGTAGGTGCATCTAAAATATCATTGTTAAGGATTGCATCAATGATACCACGAGTATCCTTAATTGAAATACGTTTACCTGAACCATTCCATCCTGTATTCACAAGGAATGCCTTAGCACCACTTTGTTCCATTCTTTTAACAAGTTCTTCACCGTACTTTGTAGGATGAAGTTCAAGGAATGCCTGACCAAAACAAGCGGAGAATGTTGGAGTTGGCTCTGTAATACCGCGCTCTGTTCCCGCAAGCTTAGCTGTAAAGCCTGATAGGAAATAATATTGTGTCTGTTCTGGAGTAAGAATTGATACTGGTGGTAACACACCAAAAGCATCTGCTGATAAGAAAATCACATGTTCAGCTGCTGGAGCAGCAGAAACTGGGCGAACAATATTATCTATGTGATCAATCGGATAAGATACTCTAGTGTTTTCTGTTACACTATTATCAGTAAAATCAATCTTACCATCTTCGTCTAGTGTTACATTTTCAAGAAGAGCATTTCTCTTAATTGCCTTGTAAATGTCTGGTTCAGATTCTTTGTCAAGGTCTATAACCTTAGCATAGCATCCACCTTCAAAGTTAAAGATTCCATTATCATCCCAACCATGCTCATCATCACCAACAAGTAGACGATTTGGATCTGTTGATAATGTTGTCTTGCCAGTACCTGAAAGACCAAAGAAAATCGCTGTATTCTTACCATCTAAATCTGTGTTTGCAGAACAATGCATAGAAGCAATGCCCTTAAGTGGTAGATAATAGTTCATCATAGAGAACATACCTTTTTTCATTTCTCCACCATACCATGAATTAACAATAACTTGTTCACGGCTAGTAATGTTGAATAAAGCAGCTGTCTCTGAGTTTAGACCCAATTCTTCATAGTTATCTACTTTAGCTTTAGAAGCGTTATAAATAACAAAGTCAGGTTCAAAATTCTCTAGTTCTTCATCAGTAGGAGCAATAAACATATTTTTAACAAAATGTGCTTGCCATGCTACTTCAACGATAAAGCGGATTGACATACGCGTATCTTCATTAGCACCACAAAATGCATCTACTACAAAAAGTCTCTTGTTAGAAAGTTCTTTAACAGCAATGTCTTTTACTGTATTAAATGCTTCTTCCGTAATTGGCTTGTTATCATTCTTAAACTCATCAGAAGTCCACCAAATGGTGTCTTTTGAATTATCATCCATAACAATGAACTTGTCTTTTGGTGAACGACCTGTATATATACCAGTCATGACGTTAACTGCACCAAGTTCACTTTCCTGGCCTCTTTCAAAGCCTTCAAGTTCAGGCTTTATCTCTTCTTCAAATAATAATTCATAAGAAGGATTATGCACAATTTCAGTTGTCCCAGAAATACCGTACTTACTTAAATCAATTTTTGCCATATTCAATATAACCTCTTTTCTTTAATAGTATCCTTTAATAGTGAATTGACCACTACCTACAGAAGCAGGATTCATGGCAATTTTATTAAAAGGGTGGAAAATTCGACTTTTCCCTATCTTAATTATACATGAACACAAAACAAAATCAATATAAAATTTATTTTTCTTTATATCTTATATTTTGTCCAGTTATACTTGTCTTTATTTAAATTCACCTTTATAATTATCTAAATCACAAACTATTATTAGGAGGCTTTTTATGAATTTAAGATTTAAAACATTTACAGCAAATGATTATAAAAGTGTTCTTCCATATTTCTCACTAAGATCTTTTTATACATGTGAATCACACTTTTTATATCATGTTATTTGGAAAGATTTTTATAATACTCAGTATTGTTTAACTGATGAAGCTGTTTTATGGCTCCAAAACATTGGTGGAGAAACTGTTGCACTTCCTCCAATTAGCAGTATAGAAAATTTTAAAAAGGCTTTCAGCACCCTGCAAGACTATTTTACAAATAAATTAAGTAAAAAATTAAAATTATATCTAGTTGATGAAGATGCTCTAAATATTCTAGCACTAAATGAATCTAAATATGAAATTATTGAGGACAGAGATAGCTTCGATTATATATATGACGGAGACAATCTTAGGAACTTAACAGGTAGGAAATATAGTAAAAAAAGAAACCATATAAATGCTTTCTTACGAGATTATGAAGACCGTTTTGAATACAGGCCCCTATCATCAGATAATACAAAGGAAATACTTGAATTCACTTATAGATGGGCAGCTGAAAAAGTTAGCGACGATCCATATAATAGAATTGAAAATGAAAAGATAGGTATTGAAAATATATTGGAAAGTTATTCGGATTTAGATACTAAGATAGCTGGTCTATATATAGATGGAAGTATGGAAGCATTTACAATCGGAAGCTATGATCCTGTATTAAAAGTTGCCGCTATTCATATTGAAAAGGCAAACCCTGAAATTCGCGGACTATATCCATATATCAACCAGCAGTTTTTGCTTAATGAGTTTTTGGATGCTATATATATAAATAGAGAAGATGACATGGGTATACCTTCTTTACGTAGAGCCAAAGAATCCTACTATCCAACAACTCTTGCTAAGAAATATAGTATTGTGGAGAAATAGCAAGTCTTTTTGTAAGACTAATAAAATATTAATTTTGTAAGGATTACACTTGCTATTATACCTACTGTAGTTGCAAAAAGTGCTCCTGCTAATGTATACCTAGTCTTTTTAACCTCTGCTGTCACATAATAAACACTCATAGTATAAAAGATTGTCTCGGTACAGCTTAAAATTATAGAGCTTAATCTTCCTAAGAAGGAATCTGGCCCATATTCTTTAAAGATATCTATAAGTAAGCCATTTGCCGCAGATGATGACAAGGTCTTAACAAAGACAAGAGGAACTAGCTCAGATGGAAATTTTAATAGTTTAGTTATTGGGCTTACTATTGATGCAAGTATATCAAGGGACATTGAGGCTCTTAGTACTCCAACAGCTATCATTAAACCAATTATCGTTGGTAATATATCTAATACTGTTTTAAATCCATCTTTTGCCCCTTTGGTAAACTCTTGAAACACTGCTACTTTGCACAAAATGCCATATCCAATAATATAAAACAGTACAAATGGCACAATATAATTTGATATATATAACAAGAAATCCAAATTAATCACCTTTCCTTCTTTTCTCACTCAACTTTCTTGCAGTTATGGAGAACAATAGACCTGCTATTGTAGAGATTATAGTCGCTACTATTCCAGCTCCTAATATTTCGGCTGGATTTGCTGAACCATATTCACCTCTGAAAGCTATAACATTTATTGGGACCAGTTGTAAGGATGATATATTGATAATTAAAAAAGTACACATATCTGTACTGGCAATTTTGCTACTATTGTTCAATTCTTTAAGTTCTTTCATTACTTTTAACCCTACAGGTGTTGCTGCCCACCCAAGTCCCAAGACATTTGCTATTACATTTGATGCTATGTATTCATTTGCTATATGTCCCTTAGGGATGTTGGGAAATAATAATCTAATAATCGGTCTTAAAAGTTTAGTTAAAGATGTAATTAACCCTGATGTCTTCGCAATTTGCATAATTCCCATCCACAAAGACATCACACCTAACATAGCAATACATAGGGAGACAGCTTCTTTTGAAGAATCAATAATTGATGTGCTTACTTCTTCTATATTTCCAGTCACAATGCCAAAGATAATACCAACAATAATCATAAATGCCCATAAATAATTCAGCATAAGTTTTCCCTTTTTTCTTATTAATTATAATATATTCATAAAATGCTATTACAATCACTTGCATTAAGCATAATTTTTCATTAAATATTGTAGAACTATAAAAATATGCTAATTTTCAACAAAAAATTTTTTGTATATTATTGACTTTTACCTTTTATTGTGATATTTTATATATGTGCAAT
>CAZOGN010000007.1:0-15286 GCA_964579655.1 uncultured Lachnospiraceae bacterium | reverse complement strand
TTTTTGTATATTATTGACTTTTACCTTTTATTGTGATATTTTATATATGTGCAATAGTATTATATTACAATGCTATTATAGGAGGTGTTTATATGAAAGGGACAGGAATAGTTAGAAAATTAGACGAGCTAGGCAGAATCACACTACCTATTGAGTTGAGACGTACTTTAGGAGTTAGCGAAAGAGATCCTTTAGAAATCTTTGTTGATGAGGACAAAATTATCCTAAGAAAATATGAACCATCTGATATTTTTAGTGGTTCAACCGACGAATTATATGAATATTGCGGAAAAAAAGTCTCAAAAGAATCAATTGTAAAATTAGCTAAACTAGCTGGTGTAATTAGCGAAGATCAATAATTTATTTACACTATAAAACGCCCTAATGATATATATCATTAGGGCGTTTTTTTATATTTTAATAATTCACTATATATTTCTCTTTTAGAAACTCCTCTATCCCCTGCAACCTTTTTCATAGCCTCGTTTCTTTTAATTCCTTGATCTTCATAATAGTCCATATGCTCTGTAAGACTTACTGATAGCCATTGTTCCCTATTCTTTAAATCAATTTCTTCCCAGGGCTTCCCATCAATAATTAAAACAATTTCTCCTTTTACGGTTTTCTCTTTATATTCTATAGAGGCTTTTTCAAGCGTGGTTTGATTAATCTCCTCATATTGTTTTGTTAACTCTCTTACAATAGTAATCTTTCTATCACCGAGATATTCAAACAAACTATCTAATGTCTTTGACAAACGATGAGGTGCTTCATATATAATAATAGTTCTACTTTCATTTTGTAATTCCATTAATACTCTATCTTTTAATTTATTATCCTTTGGTAAAAAAGCTTCAAAGGCAAATCGCCTTGTGCTTAATCCTGATAAAGTAAGTGCTGTAATACAAGCTGTTGCGCCAGGCAGGCTATATACCTTTATGCCTTCTTCATAAGCTAGCTTAACTAAATCTTCACCCGGGTCTGATATTGCAGGGGTTCCTGCATCAGTAATAAGAGCGATATTCATGCCCTCCTTTAGCTTGATAATAAGTCCTGGGCCTTTACTTTTTCTATTATGTTGATGATAACTAGTCATAGGGGTCTGAATCTCATAGTGTCTTAGCAACCTTTGACTATGACGCGTATCTTCTGCTGCAATTAAATCCACTTCTTTTAGGGTTCGAAGCACGCGTAGTGTAATATCTTCTAAGTTCCCAATAGGAGTTGCACAAATATATAATATACCTGACAAATTAATCATCCCTTTCTTCTAAACTATATATATCATAAATCTCTTTTGTATATTTGTTTTTTTCTTCGTAAACAATTAAGGGAGCTTCCACCTTTATTCTAGACTTTGCACCTTTAACACTTTCTATTAAAACCATATTAGGTTCACTATCAATATAAGGATGTACCATTCGCATCCTTTTTGCTTGCAAATTAAAACCAGATAAAGTATTCAATATCTCGACTAAACGAAAAGGCCTGTGCACCAAATAGAATCTTCCATTAGGCTTTAAAAGCTTTGAAGTTTCTCTTATAAGATCCTCTAGAGTGCACAAAATTTCATGTCTTGCTATTGCTTTATTTTTATCAGGGTTTACTAAACCATGGTTAGCAGTCATATAGGGTGGATTACTTGTAACCACATCAAAAGAGGCTAGACCAAATATTTGGGAAGCCTCCTTAATATCTCCTAGTATAATATCGATTTCATTGTTAAGATTATTAATTGATAGACTTCTTTTTGTCATATCAACATTATATTCTTGTATTTCTAAACCTGTAAAATGTCTTCCCTTTGTTTTTGCCGATAATAAGATAGGAATAACTCCATTTCCTGTTCCTAAATCCAAAACATTTTCCTTTTCTTTTACCTTTGTAAAGGAAGAGAGAAGTACTGCATCCATTCCAAAACAAAACTGCTTTTTATTTTGGATAATTTTATATCCTTTTATGTTTAAATCATCTATACGTTCATCTTCTCGATTAAAATCTTTTTTTTCCATATAACTATCCTTTGATAGATTTCTTATAAAATAAGTTGATTAAAACTAATCATCATCTAGTTTTGATTTAGAATTTCTCTCTAGTGACTCTAAAACTTTTAATTCCTCATCCACATCAACCTTTTCTTTTCGGCGTTTTGGTTTAGTCTTTAAATCCGTCACTTTATAAATCATAACTTCTTTTTCATCTTGTTCATTAGTTATAATAACCTTTACCGTTTGTTTCAAAACATTAACACTTTGTACTTCACCCTTATTTCCATCATAGGCTCTAATAAAGTCACCAATATCAGGAAGTCTCTTGTTTAACTCTTCATATGCTTCTTGTTCATTTCTAAGACAACACATTAGTCGCCCACATACTCCTGAAATCTTAGATGGATTTAAAGATAAGTTTTGTTCCTTTGCCATTTTTATTGAAACAGGCGAAAATTCTGAAAGATAGGTATTACAACATAAAGTTCTTCCACAGATACCTATTCCACCAATAACTTTGGTTTCATCTCTAACACCAATTTGACGTAATTCAATTCTAGTTTTAAAAACAGATGCCAAGTCCTTAACTAAATCTCTAAAGTCTATACGTCCATCTGCTGTAAAATAAAACAAGACCTTATTATTATCAAATGTGAATTCAGAGTCAACTAATTTCATTTCTAATCCATGTTTACTTATTTTTTTTAAACATATGTCAAAAGCTTCTTTTGCTTTTTCTATATTTTGCTTATTAACATCATCATCTTCTTTTGTTGCAACCCTAATTACAGGCTTTAAAGGGGAAACAATCTTGTCCTCTTCTACATTTCTTAAGCCAAGTACTACATTTCCATATTCTACCCCTCTAGCAGTTTCAACTATAACATTTTGTCCTGTTTCTACTTCGTAACCTGCTGGATCAAAATAATAAATCTTACCAGCCCTTCTAAATCTAACTCCGATTACGTTAATCATTACTATTCTCCTTTATCTTAAAAAGCATAAGCTGCAATGTTGTTTCCATATTAACATTAGCTTCAATTTTAATTTTTGTTTCTTCTATTGATTTTAATATGTCCTGGATACCTTCATACGAAATCATATTAGCTATTTTAGAAATGGAACTTATCTCTTTTTTGTAAAGTAATAAGTTTGGATTCTTTGTTACCTTATACATAAGTAGATCCCTATACCATAATAAAATTAAATCCAAAACATTTAAAACATTATCTTTTTCTTTGGTTAAATTATTTGCAAAGTCTATTAATTCATAATTTTCTTTCTCATCTATATGTTTTAATATGTTAAGTATATCGTTTTTAGTTTCTATAAACTCTTCTGAAGATGCATAATTAATGGCCTTTCCAACATTTCCTTGGGCAAATATTGCGCTTAATTCTGCCTGGTAATCTGGAATCTGGTGTTCTGACATAAGGTGAACCTTTATTAAATCCTTTTCTACAGGCTTTGTCTGTAACATAATGCATCTAGATTGTATTGTTTCTAAAATACTGCTCAGGTTATTTGTAATTAGTAATACAATGGCATATCCTGGCGGTTCTTCTAGGGTCTTTAGCAAAGCATTTTGTGCTTGTACAGATAGCATCTGTGCTTCATCTATAATATAAATCTTATAAGGACTACTATAAGGTTTTATCACAATATTATTATTAACTTGCTCGCGAATATCATCTACTCCGATTTCATATTTGTTCTTAAGTCTCTCTACATATATAACATCTGGATGATTAGCACTCTTAAACTGCTTACAAGACGTACATATTCCGCAAGAATCTTCGTTGGTTAATTCCTTACATTGTAAAGCCATAGCAAATGCTTTGGCTAACATCATTTTCCCCGAATCGTCCTCACCATATATAAGATATGCATGGGAAACTTGCTTACTTGTTAAGGAAAGTTTAAAATGTTTTTTTAATTCTTTGTGACCTACAATCTGCCTAAAGTCCGTCATTAGTAACAACTCCTTAATTATACTAATAAATCTAATAGAAGTCCTCTAATTTCATCTACTTTATTAAGTATCGAAATCTCATCTTTTTCTTCTGCAAGCAGTTGGCTGGCTAACTCGTCAAGATTAGTATCTACTTGTTTAATAATACCATAGACCCTATGCCTTCCTCTTCGATCCAAGAAATTTTCTCTACTAAACTCATGGGAATGATTAGCTATTTCATTCATAAAGTCTTTTATTAGGGAGCGGTATTTCTTCATATCCCTAACATCAACATGCTCTTTGATCTTGTTGCCTTGACTTGTAACATCATTCATTAAGCTCTCAAGACGAACCTTGAGTTCTTTTTCTTCAATATTACTAATCAAAGTAAACCTAAAGGAATCATCTGTTTTGTCAATTTTTTCCTTAGGCTCTATACTACTTTGCAAGTGTATGTTGTCTACTTTTATCTCCATATTATCCCACCTTTGTGATGCCAGTGTTAATGTGCAAGTCCTAACAATAATAATTATAACATATTCCATTGATATAATATAGAAAAAATATTATGGAATATTAGTCGAGATCATCATGCGCCCATTAAACTACTTATCTTTAATCACTTTTATGTCTCTAATAATTTGTTCGCTACATTTATTCAAATCATTGTTTTGATACCTTTTATAAATGCCAAGTGTTCTTAAGTTTTCTTCTGAAAAATCCTCTTCATCAGCTAAATATCTCCTGCACATTTCTGAATATTGGGGCCTTTCTTGATTCTTTTCCCTATCAAGAGCTCTTTGCAAACGTAGACCACTGTCAACCTCTACGTAAATAGGATAAATATTTTCCTTACCAAAATAGTTCCTTATTTGTTCGTATGATTCAAGTGTTCCTATTATAAGAGAATTATACTTGTCCAAATCTATTTGCCCATCATTGACAGTAAAATAACTCCATAGGCCCTGTACTGTGTTGTACTGTCTAATCTCAATTATTTTATCTTCTTTGTCTAGTTCCTCCAACTTATCAGTAGAAACAAAGAAATACTCTACTCCATCTTTTTCTCCAGCCCTTATTGGCCTAGTAGAATAGCTTACCACTTCTTTTAAATCTAAGTCCGTGTTTTTTATTAATTCCTTGTATAAGGTATCTTTTCCTGTAGCACTCTTACCCATAATCACAAATAACTTTGGCATATTCCTTCCCCTCTTTCTACATAATTACCTTTATAAAATTCATATCATAATCATCTAAGCCCTGTATGCTTAGTCCAAGTTTTTTACATTCTAATAAATATTTAATATGTTTCTTTGTAATTCGTTCTCCAGGTAGCAAAACAGGTGAACCTGGTGGATAAAGATAAATATATTCTCTTGTTATTCTTCCCTCACTATCTATAAAAGGGATTGTCTCTGAAGGGGAAGTCTTAGCCTCATATATAGACTTCACCGTTTCAACATCTTCAGATAATATATCAATATTTATTTTATAATCACTTTGCTTTTCCTTAACTTGTCCGTCAATATCTAATAACGCCTCTAATAATCTATTAAAGCCGATAGTTGTATCACAAATGCTTGTCATTGCTATAATATAATCTGTTGATAGCATTTCAACTTGTATTTTGTATTTTTCAAGCAAAATAGTATAAATCTCTATACTACTTATATCGGCATCTCTTACCGAAATTATAATTTTCGATGGATCAAAGTATATATCTTTTTTTCTTAAAATTTTCAAATGTTTTAATTGCTTGGCCTTTTCATAAAAGGATTTTAAATTATTTGCAAAGGATGTAAATAATTTTTCTCCTTCTTCTATTAATAAATTAATACACTTATCAATGCTCGCCATTAATAAATATGAAGGACTGCTGCTTTGATAAATCGATAGACACTCTTTTACTTTTTCATAATCAACAAGAGTACTATTAACATGAATTAGTCCTGTTTGTGTAAAGGCCGGTAAGGTCTTATGAAGGCTGTGTATTACTATATCTGCTCCTCCTTCTATACTGTTTGTTGGAAAATATGAATGAAAGCCCAAATGAGATCCGTGGGCCTCATCAACAAAAAGTGGAACCTTATGTTTATGAGATATTTCACTAATTCCTTGTACGTTTGAAATAACACCTTCATAAGTTGGCGACGTAATAATAATAAGTTTTATATCTTTATGTTTTATCAACATTTTTTCTATGTCTTCTGGACTTATTCCACAATTTATACCGTATTGGCTGTTGATTTGTGGGTAAATGTAGATGGGTTTGAGTTCATTTAGATAAATTGCATTGTAAACTGATTTATGACTATTTCTTGCTACTAATACCTTATCACCCTTGTTTGTGCAGGCAGAAATCCCACTTAAAATCCCTGCGCTACTTCCTCCTACTAGATAGTTGGTATTGCAAGAATTGTAAAGTGTTGCTGCACGTTTCATAGATTCTTTTATTATACCTTTTGCATGAAAGAGATTATCAAATCCTTCTATCTCTGTTATATCTAATAAATATGGATTAACCATATTAAGATACTTATCATTTCTCTTATGACCTGGCATATGCATAGGATAAACATTACTTTTGCTGTATTCTAACAACTTATTATATAATTTCAATCCAAAGCCTCTCTTTTGCTATATTTATAGTTATTCTACATAATAAATCTTATTTATACAAGAAAATCTCCCTCCACAGCAAACTTTGTTTTTTGTGGAGGGAGAAAAAAGGGGGGGGAGAAGCTATTATATCTTCTCAATCTATATAAATTTGGGGATCCCTATCTTGCTCTAGAACTCTTTACTTCATATCCTAGTTTTGTTATTGCATTTTCAATATCATCTGTTGATATTTTTTCTTCATCAAAGTTTAGTTTCACTTTGCTTGAGTTAAAAAGTACATTAACACTTTCTTTATCTACGCCATTTAATACTTTTACGGCATTATCTATTTTTTGTACACATGATGGACATGTTAATGTATCTAATTGAAGTACTGCTTTTTTCATTTCAATAACCCTCTTTCTAAGTAAGTTTGTTTTAGTTACTATCACTTTGTTATTTATATTGTATCCCTTTAATACTTTAATTAAATTGATTCAAATCAATTTTGCAATAATTATTAATTATTTTTTTCTATTCTTAGTTTATATCTTAATAATCTCATTCCATTAAATATTACTACTAATATACTTGCCTGATGTACTAACATACCTATTGACATACTCATCCAATCACTAAAGAATACGCTAGCAAGTAGTACTAATACAACACCTACTGCAATAATAATGTTTTGCATCATGTTTGATGCAGTTGCTTTTGCTAGTCCTAATGCATGGGGTAGTCTACTAAAATCTGAATTCATCAATACAACATCTGAGGTTTCTATAGCTACGTCGGTACCACTTCCCATAGCAATTCCAATTTCTGATAAGGCTAGTGAAGGACTATCATTTACTCCATCACCAACAAAGGCTACGATCTCACCTTTTTCTTGTAATTTTTTAATATATGCAGATTTATCTTCTGGTAACATGTGTCCGTGTGCCTCAGTTAGGCCAAGTTCGCTAGCAACTACGTCAACTGTTCCTTGATTATCTCCTGATAATACCACTAGGTTTTTAACTCCTAATTTCTTCAATCTTTGAAGATCTCTAGCTACATTTGGTCTGATTTGATCTCTAATTCCCATTAATACTTTTAGTTCGCCTTCTACAGCAGCAATAACTAGTGAATTTCCTTTGTTTTCAAAGCTCTTAATATCCTCGTGAGCCTTTTGTGATATTGTAACATTTTCTTTCTCCATAAGTGCAACATTTCCAACTGCTACTCTATGGCCGTCTACATCTGCTACAATTCCTCCACCTTTTACAACATTTGTGTTTTCAACAGTGTATGCCTTAGTTTCTCCTATATAATCTACAACTGCTTTTGCAAGTGGATGATCAGATTCTTTTTCTACACTAGATATATATCCTAGTACTTCTGTAATATCATCTATATAAACTTTAGTATCTGCAACTTCAGGATTACCAATTGTTAGTGTTCCTGTTTTATCAAATACTATTGTGTCAACTTTACTAAAGTCTTGAATTACCTCACTACCTTTTAACAGAACACCATTCTTGGCTCCATTTCCAAGTCCTGCAACGTTTGAGACTGGTACGCCAATAACAAGTGCGCCTGGGCATCCTAAAACTAAGATTGTAACTGCTAATTCCATATCTCTAGAAATTAAATATACAATGATACCAAGTGCTAAAACAGCTGGTGTATACCATTTTGAAAACTTATCAATAAAACGTTCCGCTTCTGATTTTGAGTCTTGTGCTTCTTCAACTAACTCGATAATTCTACCGAAGGTTGTATCTTCACCAACCCTGTCTGCCCTAATTTGAATAGTTCCATTTTCTAAAATAGTTCCTGCAAATACTTCTGAATTGACTTCCTTTGTTACTGGAAGAGATTCACCTGTTATACTTGCTTCATTAATATTTCCCTTTCCAGTTAACACAGTTCCATCAACAGGTACTTTTGCACCAGTTTTAACAAGTAATATATCTTCTTCATCTACATCCCAAACATCGACTTCTTCAAACTCGCCGTTCTCCATTTGCTTTAGAGCTGTCTCTGGTGCCATTTCAGTTAGTTCCTTTATGGCAGAGCGAGTTTTGTTTAAGGTCCTTTGTTCTAAAAATGCGCCAAATAAGAATAAGAAAGTAACAACTGCTGATTCCTCATATTCTCCTATAAAAAAGGCTCCGATAACAGCCATTGTAACTAATAAGTCAATACTTACAACCTTTACTTTTAAGGCTTGATACGCTTGAATTACAATCGGTAAAAACCCGATAATTCCCGCTATAATAAATGCTGTATTTGTTATATCCACATTTTTAAATACAAATCTACCCGCATATCCAACAACAAGTAAAAGTGCACTTACTAAAGTGGTTTGATTTTTTTTGCTTAATATAAATCTTTGCATTTTACTTTCCTCCTTTTTTCTTGTATTTTAGTTTGTGTATTTTTTTATTCTAAATACATTATATCAAGTGTTTTTACTTGAGTAATTGACGGCAATCAAGTTTTAAATGTTTTATTATTTTTTAAATAAATATTTAGATTATTGTATACCCTTGTTAATTATGCTAATATTAAACAAATAGATTCAATATCCTATGTACCTTGTAACTTGATGTTATAATTTTTTTTAGTAAAGGAGAATGAATATGACCGGTAAATCTTTTTCAATTTCATTGCCTAGAAATTTAGCTATTTCTATGAATGTAGTTCCTGGCCACTTTACAACTAATAATTTTCATCTTTCTCATTATCTTGATTTAGACAATTTGAAAACTAGTTCTTCTCTTGCAAGAAAAGTAGCTAAAGAACTCTCATTTCCTTATCTTGCAACAACGCTTATTGATACAATTGTTTGTATGGAAGGAACTGAATTAATTGGAGCCTACCTTGCAGAAGAGCTTACACAAAAAGGAACAACCGCAATTAACCAAGGAAGAGAAGTTTTTGTAGTAAAACCAATGAATAATGTAAATAGACAATTAACATTTCAAAGTAACTTACAAAAATTAATTACTGATCAACGTGTACTCCTCTTGGTTACATCGATTTCAAGTGGAAGTACTCTAAAAAGTGCTCAGGAAGTTCTTAATTATTATGGTGCAAACTTAGTTGGAGTATCATCACTATTTAATGCAATGCCAGATAGCCAAGAACAAGATATTAATACTTTATTTACTCAAGATGATGTTTCTAATTACCGCATGTACAAAGCTTCTGATTGCGAACTGTGTAAGGCAGGCAGGAAACTAGATGCAATTATTATACAAGGTGGTTACACGAATTTTTAAATCGTTCTATTTATTTATATTAAGTTATTCAAATTATAAAATGCCAAAAAGACGATTTGCAATTCGCTTTTTTGGCATTTTTTATAAACTTATGCTTTTGTTTCTTATTATGCACATATTTTTTTAATTGCGTTACAATTACTTGCGTATATCATAAATATTGCAACATTTCAATCTAGGTTTTACAGATAGAAACTAATAATAATTTTTATTTTAAAGAAAGGCCGCTAAAACCTTTAATGTTTTAGTGGTCTTTTTTTTCAAGATATTCATCGTAGCTTGTCATTTTATCAATAAGCCCATTAGGTGTTATCTCCATAATCCTATTGGCTATCGTTTGAACAAACTGATGGTCCCTAGAAGTAAATAGTACTACACCTGGGAATTTTATTAATCCATTATTAAGTGCCGTAATAGCTTCCATATCTAAATGGTTTGTGGGTTCATCTAATAATAATACATTTGCTCCTAAAAGCATTAATTTAGAAAGCATAACCCTTACCTTTTCGCCACCAGATAAAACTTTTACCTTTTTTATTCCATCCTCACCAGCAAAAAGCATTCTGCCAAGAAAACCTCTAACATAAGTTACGTCTTTCTCAGGTGAAAATGGCATTAACCAATCTACAATATTATCTTCTGTATCAAAGTATTCTGTATTATCTTTTGGAAAATATGATTGAGTCGTCGTTAATCCCCATCTATATTCTCCTTCATCAGCTTCCATCTCTCCTGATAATATCTGAAATAAAGTAGTTGTAGCTAATTCATTCGGTCCAACAAAGGCAACCTTATCTTCACGATTAATGATGAAAGATAGATTATCAAGCACCTTTATACCATCAATAGTTTTGGATAGGTTTGTAACAGTAAGAACGTCATTACCTATTTCTCTATCTGGTTTAAAATCAATATAGGGATATTTCCTGCTTGAAGGACGTATCTCATCCAGTTCAATTTTTTCTAATGATTTTTTTCTTGATGTTGCTTGCTTTGATTTTGACGCATTTGCACTAAAGCGCTGAATAAACTCTTGTAATTCCTTAATTCTTTCTTCTTTTTTCTTGTTAGAATCCTTCATTTGTCTAATAACAAGTTGACTAGATTCATACCAGAAATCATAATTTCCTGTGTAAAGTTGTATCTTGCCATAATCTATATCTGCTATATGCGTACATACCTTGTTTAAAAAATAACGGTCATGAGATACTACAATTACTGTATTATCAAAGTTAATTAGAAATTCTTCTAACCAGCGTATGGCATCTAGATCTAAATGGTTTGTAGGCTCGTCTAGTAGAAGAATATCCGGATTACCAAAAAGAGCTTTTGCAAGTAAAGCTTTAATCTTTTCATTACCATCTAGTTCAGACATAAGCTTATCATGTAATGTAGTATCAAGACCAAGACCGTTTAAAAGTATGGCGGCCTCAGATTCTGCATTCCAACCATCTAAGGATGCAAATTCACTTTCTAATTCACTAGCCTTAAGGCCATCTTCTTCGCTAAAGTCTTCATTTGCGTAGATGATTTCTTTTTCCTTCATAATCTCATATAGTCGTTTATTTCCCATAATTACTACATCTAATACATTAAATTGATCATATTTAAAATGATCCTGCTCTAAAAAAGAGAGCCTTTGGCCAGGAGTAATAATAATATCGCCTTTTGTTGATTCTATAGAAGCAGATAAAATCTTTAAAAATGTGGATTTACCTGCACCATTTGCTCCTATTAGTCCATAACAGTTACCCTCTGTGAATTTTATATTTACATCTTCAAATAATGGTTTTTTACCAATTAGAAGTGTTATATTATTTGCTTCAATCATTAAGTTACCTTTCTTTCTTGTTTTTAATGTATAAATAATACATTTGAGTTTTATGCACACCCCTTATTGTATAATAAGTTTAACTTTATGCAAGCACTATTTATTTCTAAAATATTTTATAGTGTGGTTTTTCTTCTTTGAATACCCAATATCTAATATAATCATCTAATAAAATCACTGGTAATGAAATTAAAAACCAGAGATTTGAGTATACTAGACAGATTTGTCCTAGAAAGTTATATGGCATATCGGAATAGTCCCATACATTTAATCCTAGCCACTTATTCACTATTAGGCCTGCTATAAGTTCTACTGAGGTGATTATCAGAGTTGATATAAGCATCTGACTAAGCAGTGCCATGTCCCATGTATAAAATTCGTTTAATAGGCCAATAACTAAAAAGCAGAGTCCACCTACTATAACCATAGTCCAGTGTGAATATCCTCTCCATATGTTTTCTAATCCATAATAGGCTACTCCACCAAATACACCTAGGTTAATATATTTAATTAATCGCTTCATACTTTATCACAATCCTATTTTTTTTATTATAAGATTATTTTGTGTACTTCTCTGTTTTACTATCCTTATTTAATGATAAAGAAAAAAGTCCCAACCCCGGAGCTTTTAATATCTCCAAAATCAGAACCTTATTACTGCGCCTCCAGGGTTTCGAACCCTGGACAACCTGATTAAGAGTCAGGTGCTCTGCCAACTGAGCTAGAGGCACATAAGTATTTGTTTTTTCACAAAAAGTATTATATAACAAATTGATTTCTTTTGCAAGCCTTTTAAAAATTAAATATAAAGAGCCATAATAAACTTTAATAAATAGAGATTCTAAACCTTACTATAGCTCTTTATTACATGATAATTTGTCTTTAAATTATTTAAATGATTCTAGTTTTTCAACAAGTTGATCTTTTGATAATACCCCTACAAGTTTGTCTACTTGTTCACCATCTTTAAAAAATATAAGAGTTGGTATAGACATTACTTTATATTTCTTACTTGAGTTTTGTTCTTCATCAACATTGATTTTACCTATTTTAACTTTTCCTTCATATTCTGCTGCAAGTTCTTCAATAATTGGTGCTATTATTTTACATGGTCCACACCAATCTGCATAAAAATCAACTAATACTGGTAAGTCTGAGTTTAATACCTCTTGTTCAAAGTTTTCATCTGTAAATTTATATTCCATTCTAATGTACCTCCTTATTTTATCTTATTTAATTAATATAGTTTCTTTTTCTTCTTCCTTTTATCCAATCCATTTAATATAGAATAGACTTCATCATAGGACCTTTTTATAATTAACACTTTTTTATTTAACTTATGATTACAACTAGTTGCTCTTGATACCCTGTTCTTAAGATTTCTTGCCATATCCTCACCCGATTATTATATTGACTTAATACTATCTATATGCAACTAATCTATAAATAGTTTTACCTAAAGATGTGAATTTTTCTTCATATTCTGTCATTACATTCCCTTGTGAGTACTTACTATTGTATAAATCATAGGTTAAATTTTTTATCTTCCAATCTGCTTTGCCAATTTGTTCAAGAGAAAAGTCGAATAATTCTTTATTATCTGTCTTAAAAATAATCTCTCCATCTTTTGCTAAAATCTTATCATACCTTTTCAGAAATTCTTTGGATGTTAGTCTTCTTTTTGCGTGTCTAGCTTTTGGCCATGGATCTGAAAAGTTCAAGTAAATCCTTTGTATCTCTTCTTTGCCAAATATATTTAATATATATTCTGCTTCAAACCTGAGAAAATATAAGTTATTTAATTCTTCTTCTATTTCGTCTCTTTTCTCAATAGCCCTAACTAATACGCTTGAAAACTTCTCTATTCCAATATAATTGATTTCTGGATTGTCTATAGATAGCTGTGTTATAAATTGACCCTTACCCATTCCTATCTCTAGGTTAATAGGGTCGGTATTATTAAAAAATGTTTTCCACCTACCCTTTAATTCTTCGGGGTTTTCTACTACATTTTTGCTACTGGCAATAGTCTCTTTTGCCCCTGGTACATTTCTAAGTCTCATATAAAATTACTCCTATAATGCTTTCTTTTCTTAATTATAACATAAAAAGTTTTATTAGCCTATCAGAAAGGAAGTGTTTTCATATTACACTTGATACCTATGTAAAAGTATTTTATAATAAGTTTATGCGTTTTTCAAGATGACATATTCCCAATACATTTTAACAAGGAGCAATTATGAAGAATTTCTTTCCCTTACTTATTATCTTTATGCTTATGATAAGTAATGTTAATACTATATATGTACAAGCCACTACCGACAAAACATATTCCACCTTGTGGTGTGAAAATTTCCCCAATATTTGTGCTGAATCTGCTATTATTATGGAAGCAGAAACTGGCTCTATCTTATATGGTAAGAACATGCATGACAAGAACTTTCCTGCAAGTATTACAAAAATTCTAACTACATTAATTGCTTTAGAAAATTCATCTATGAACGAGACAGTTACCTTTTCAAAAGATGCTGTGTTTGAAGTAGATCTTGATAGTAGTCGAATTGGTATTGATGTCAATGAGCAATTGACTATGGAACAAGCCCTATATGGTATTATGCTAGCATCTGCAAATGAAGTCTCTTATGCTGTTGCTGAACATGTAGCAGGAGATATTCCCTCATTTACAAAACTAATGAATGAGAAGGCAAAGGAAGTAGGGGCTTTAAATTCTAACTTTACTAATCCTCACGGTTTACCAGATTCCAATCATTATACTACAGCTTATGATATGGCCTTAATATCTAAAGCATCTCTTGCAAATGAAGACTTTTGTGAGATAAGCCAAACTCGCACTTATACCATTCCTCCTACTAATATACAAGAGGAATCAAGACCATTAGCGAATCACCATAAGTTTATTAATAGAAATATCCACTTTGAAGGTGCAATAGGTGGTAAGACTGGATGGACAAGCGTATCTAGACATACCTTAGTTACCTTTGCTAAGCGAGATGGTATGACTTTAATTGCTGTGGTAATGAATTGCCCATCTTCTAATGATGTCTATACTGATACTAGTAATTTGCTTAATTATGCTTTTGATAATTTTAAGTCAAACACTATTAATGAAGTAAATGTTGATATGAGTGAAAATATTGATTTTTTTGCAAAGTATCACTCTTTCTTTAATTTATCCAACAGCCCATTACAGGTTAGTGAAAATGGAAAAGTTATTCTTCCCAATGATGTGAATTTTAATGAGACCCAGAGGACAATCGATCTTGCTCCACTAGAAACTCTTAATAAAGGTGAGAATATTATAGGTTCAATAATTTATTCCTATAATGATACTAATTTAGGTAGGACTGATATCATTTACAATAATAGTGATTCTGAGGCCTTGTCAGAAAGCCTCTACCTTACGCCCGCAAAAGTAATAGCAAAAGAACCTAATAAGCAAAATGTTAATAATACTATTAAGGAAGAAGAAACAGAAAATTCAATTAATCCCATTGTTATAGGTGTTGGTGTTGGCTTAATTGTAATGATACTTGGTTTTGCTTCAATATATTTCTTTAATCCTTATAGAAAACATAAGATTAGATTTAAAAATAAAAATCTTCGATAATTTTATTGGCAA
>CAZOGN010000006.1:0-54896 GCA_964579655.1 uncultured Lachnospiraceae bacterium | reverse complement strand
TAATCAAAAGAGGAGATCATCCCTATATGAACTCTTGGGCATTACCTGGAGGTTTTGTAGATATGTACGAGTCGGCCTTTATTGCAGCAAACAGAGAACTTAAAGAAGAAACCGGACTTGAAGGAAATTATCTTGAGCAACTCTATACTTATTCTCAGCCAAATAGAGATCCTCGTATGAGAATTATAGATATAGCATATATGGCCCTTATTCCTATGACAGAAGCAGTTGCAGGAGATGATGCTTCGGATGCTGCGTGGTTCAACGTAAGCATGGATGATAGAAGGCTCCTTCTTACAAGCGAAGAGAAAGATATTAAAATCGAATACTTTTTAAAAAATAAGACTTTTGAAAGTGGCATGATAACATATGAAAATGCCGTACCTGAACTTTATAGCAAAGAGAAGCTGGCATTTGACCATAGTCTTATCATTCTTGATGGAATTACTAGACTCAGAAACAAGGCGGATTATACAGATATTGTATTTAATCTTATGGGAGAAGAATTTACCTTACCGGATCTACAAATAGTATATGAAATAGTACTTGGTCGTAAACTCTACAAAAAGAACTTTAGGGATAAGATTAAAGACAAGCTGATTAAAACTGGTGAAGAAGGAAGATCAATAAGAGGTAACAGAATGTCTGCTCTTTACACTTATAAAAGAATATGGAGGTAACACATGAATAAAAAAATTTTAGTTGTAGTAGATATGCAAAAAGATTTTATTACAGGCCCGCTTAGCAACGATGAATGCACTAATACAGTTGAAAGGATAGAAAACCTTATTGAGAAAGGCGATTATGATGAGATTTATCTTACTTATGACACCCATAATGAAGACTACCTAGAAACAAACGAAGGAAAGAACCTTCCTATACCACATTGTATTGAAGGGACTATGGGTCACGAACTTGATGATAGAATACAAAAAGCAATAGATGCTGCATCTGATCGTAATGTACCGATTATCACCTTTAAAAAAGACACATTCGGAAGCATAGATCTGGCACATCATATGATGAATAAGCATTTGTCAAATATCAAAAACGAGTTCAATACACAGATTGATTTTTGCGGTGTCTGCACCGGATTTTGTGTTATTAGTAATGCGCTACTTACAAAAACTGTTTTACCAGAAACAAACATTAGAGTAATAGCAGATGCCTGCGCCTGCGTGACAGCAGAAAGTCACAAAAGAGCCCTTGAATCTATGAAAACTTGCCATATTCAGGTGGTTGAATAAGGAGGATATTGCTATGAAGTTAAAACCAATTATTGTCTCTCTACTAGAAACGGACCTATACAAGTTCAGTATGGGACAATGCATTTATCACCAGTTCCCTTCCTATAAAACTACTTGGACCTTTAATTGTAGAAATAAAGATATACATTTTACCAAAGAAATGGTAGAAGAGATTAAAAAGCAGCTTGAGCATTATTGCACTCTTAGATTTACAGATGAAGAGCTTGAATATCTTCAAAATATCAAATGGTTCAAAGGATCCTATATTGATTTTTTAAGACTATGGCAACCAAGGTTCAAAGATTTTGAAATTACAAGAGAAGGTTACAGCGGTCTTGCTATTGAAGCAAGCGGTACATGGCTAAACACATCAATGTATGAGACACCTACATTGGCCATTGTAAATGAAGTATATTTTCGGATGGCTCATGATTATGACAAGCTTTTTGAGTCTTTCAAAAAGAGACTTGATGATAAGATAGGTAAATTAGAAGAGGGAGTATATCGGATTGGTAATTTCTCAGAGTTTGGTCTTAGAAGAAGACTTTCTGCAGAAGCACAGGAACTTGCAGTTTATAAGCTTAGTATTGCCAAGCCAAAGTTTAGCAACTGCATAGGAACATCAAGCGTGTATCTTGCAAAGAAGCACAAGATTACTCCGGTGGGGACAATGGCTCATGAGTGGATTATGTGCACTGGCCAAGGTAATCATAAACATAACCCAGCCTATTCAAACTGGTTTGCCCTTGATGCATGGGAAGAAGAATACGGAATATTAAATGGAACAGCCTTAACCGATACAATAACAACTGATTGTTTTCTTGAGGATTTCCAGCTTACTTACTCAACTCTCTTTAGTGGTGTTCGTCATGATTCAGGAGATCCTTTTAAATGGGGAGATAAGATCATAGCCCATTACGAGAGCCTTGGTATAGATTCCAAGACTAAGACACTTTTGTTTAGTGATGGTCTTGACTTTGCTAAGGCAACAGAGATCTATAATTACTTTAAAGATAGAGCAAAAGTGGCATTTGGAATTGGGACCTTTATCAGTAACGACACAGACGCATCTGCGCTAAATATAGTAATGAAGGTAACTAAATGCAATGGCCAAGATGTGGCAAAGATTAGCGACGCTCCAGGGAAAGGAATGTGCAAGAATCCTGACTATGTTAATTATCTTCAAAGATGTATTAATTGGAGAATGCAAAATGCATAATAAATCATAGTGTTCCAAACAAGAAAGAGTTTCGCTTGCGAAACTCTCGCGCCGAGCGCGGTCAGCATAGCTGACATAATACTTAACGCGTGAGTGCGCATCCACAGTGGAACGTTTTTTTATTTAATAGGAGCACTTTCCTATTAAATAAAAAATTTATAATAAAAATCTTATTATTCCACATAATAATCTAATAGAATAATAGGAGGTTTTTATGGAAATTAATAAAACAGATAATCAAAATAAAAATAGCAAGAACATTCAAGAAGATGATAACAGAAGAAAGCAAGAAAGAAAAGAAACAGAAGAAGAAAAAAAAGAAAAAAAAGAAAATGATGAATTGGAAGATAAAAAGATTCGGGAATTTGGGCAGACTGTTTTAATTAATGATAAAAGAGAATCTAAGATACATTTACTTTCTATTATTGGTGAAATTGAAGGCCATGAATGCTTGCCCCAACACAATAAAACTACAAAGTATGAACATGTTCTACCTCAATTAGCAGCAATCGAAGACAGTCCAGAAATTGATGGATTATTAATACTCTTAAATACTGTAGGAGGTGATGTAGAAGCAGGTCTTGCAATTGCAGAGATGATTGCTTCACTTAGCAAACCTACTTGTTCATTGGTTTTAGGAGGTAGTCACTCTATAGGTGTACCTCTTGCAGTGTCAACAAGTTATAGTTATATAGTTCCTACTGCAACTATGATTATTCATCCTGTACGTATGAATGGAATGGTAATTGGAGTGGCTCAAACTTATGAATATTTTGAAAGAATACAAGATAGGATCCTTACTTTTATAGTTAGAAATTCTAAAATTAAAAAAGATGATTTAAAAAACTTAATGTTAAATACAAATCAATTAGCTAAGGACGTTGGCTCAATACTTGTTGGACAGGAAACGGTTGAAAAGGGTTTAATTGATGAGGTAGGAGGAATTAAGGAAGCCTTAAACAGACTATATGACATGATAGAAGAAAACAAAAATAGAAACACTAATATAGGAGGTTAAAGATGCTATATACAGTTGTCCCTTTAGAAAGAATATATACTAATAGAACAAGAAGTATTTTAGATGATTATAGAATAAAAAGTGATCATGCTCCTAATGAAACAGTAGAGTATAAGGAACTTCCTATAGCAAATGGTAAAATTTCCATAAGGCAAGAAGGAAGTAAAAATATAATAGACCGAATACATTCAACAGATATGTCAGATTATTTAAATGTTAAATATCTACCAGGTATGGAAATCGATATAAAGTAAAAGTATGTTCTATTATTTCCCTTGAAAGGCTGAAAAATTAAAGGTATAATAAGGTTGGTTCTAAGTTAATACTAGCTAGCTTGGTAACTTAGAATCAACTTTTTATGTTTAAAATTATTAGATAAATTTTGATATATATTTTCTAAGTATTTTTAGAAGGGTATGGTATAAAATGGCTAAAAAAACTACAAGTAAAAGTAAATCCCCTAAGACTCCAAAACGTACATACGCAACAAAAAAACAAAAGGAAGCTCAAAAAGCTATAATCAAGGATGAAATCATTCTTATTATTACTTTTGTAATTTCTATTTTACTTCTTTTAAGCAACTTTGATTTAAGTGGTAAGGTTGGAAAAGTCATAAACAATATTACATTTGGGTTGTTTGGATTTTTAGGTTATTTAATGCCATTTATTTTGTTTTGGTTAGTGGTTTTTTTAATTGCAAATAGAGGAAATAAGATTGTTTACAGAAAGACACTGAGTTTCACAGTACTGTTCATAACTTTTACAGCCTTAATTCAGTTAGTAGCATCAAAGCAGGTAATAGACACTATTGGACAATATTATAAAAACTCTTCGACTAAGAAAAGTGGAGGAGGAATTATTGGTGGAGCAATAGTAAATTTGATTCATCCTTTGTTTGGAACTGTAGGTAGTTATGTAATAATTATAGGAATTATACTTATTTGTACTTTGTTTTTAACAGGAAAAGCATTATTTATATATCTGGGTAAAAAAGGTAGGAATTCTTTTAATGAATATATAGAAGAAAAAGCTAAAGAACCAAGCAAAAGTAGTAGAAAGACCAGAACAAAGGAAGAAGGTAATGATAAACCTAGAACTTTTTTAATAAAGGATACAATAAAGGAACTTTCGCCAAAGAAGGACAAGGTAAGTGAAGAAAATTCGGGCCAAAAAGCATTTGCAATGGAAGAGATTCAGCCAAAAGATAATAATATTGATATTTCCATACATAGATCAGAACCATATACAGAAGAGCCAAAAGAAGTTGATAATATATTTGATACTGTGACTCCAAAAGATTCTAAGATAAGTACTTCTAGTCAAGAAAAAGTAGGCTCGGTTGATATTGAAGAACTAAAAATAGATCAATCTATAAATGAAGAAAAAGAATACATCTTTCCTTCAGTGAGTTCACTTGCAAGACCAAGAAAGAAAACAAAAGGTGTTTCAGATAAAATGTTAAAAGATACGGCACTAAAGCTTCAGGAAACTTTAGAAAGTTTTGGAGTAGGCGTTACGGTAACAAATATTAGTTGTGGTCCAGCTGTTACTAGATATGAATTGCAACCCGAACAAGGTGTAAAGGTAAGCAAGATTACATCACTTGCAGATGACATTAAGCTTAACCTAGCTGCATCTGAGATTAGAATTGAGGCACCTATTCCTGGCAAAGCAGCAGTTGGTATTGAAGTTCCAAACAATGAAAACTCTATTGTAAGCTTCCGTGAGATGATAGAAAGTACAGAATTCGCCAACCATTCCTCAAAGCTTTCATTTACTGCAGGTAAGGATATTGCGGGCAAGAATGTTATTGCAGATATTGCTAAGATGCCTCATTTACTTATAGCAGGGGCAACAGGTTCAGGAAAGTCTGTCTGTATAAATACTATAATTATGAGTATTTTATTTAATGCAAAGCCTTCAGAAGTTAGATTAATTATGATAGATCCTAAAGTTGTAGAGTTAAGTGGTTATAATGGAATACCACATTTACTTTTACCAGTTGTAACTGATCCTAAAAAGGCAGCATCAGCCTTGAATTGGGCTGTAAACGAAATGACAGGACGTTATAAAAAGTTTGCTGATTTAGGAGTAAGAGACTTAGAGGGATATAATAAAAAGGTTGAAATGGATTCCACTATAGATGAAGAGTATGAAAAGCTTCCGCAAATACTAATAATTGTAGACGAGCTTTCAGACTTGATGATGGTAGCATCTAATGAAGTTGAAGATGCAATTTGTAGATTAGCACAAATGGCTAGAGCTGCAGGCTTGCATTTAATTATTGCAACTCAAAGACCTTCAGTAAATGTTATTACTGGTGTTATTAAGGCTAATATTCCGTCTAGAATAGCATTTGCAGTATCATCTGCAGTAGATTCAAGAACAATAATTGATAGCTCGGGTGCTGAAAAACTGCTTGGAAAAGGCGATATGTTGTATTATCCATCAGGTTCTTCAAAACCTATACGTGTACAAGGTGCTTTTATATCTGACAAGGAAATTTCCAAAGTAGTGGAACTTGTAACAAAGAATAATGGAGAAGCATCATATGACAAGGAAATTGAAAAAGAAATAGTTTCCATACAAACTAATAGGCCTGAAGTAAGCGCTGATTACCTAGAAAGAGATGAATATTTTGCTGAAGCTGGCCGATATATTATAGATAAAGATAAGGCTTCAATTGGTATGTTGCAACGTGTATTTAGGATTGGATTTAATCGTGCAGCAAGAATTATGGACCAACTTCACCAAGCAGGTGCGGTAGGACCAGAAGAAGGAACAAAACCTAGGGAAATAATTATGAATGCTGACGAATTTGAACAATATCTAAATGGCTAGAATGGAACACAGGAGGTTTTATGAAGGCTTTACTAATTGTTAATGGATTTTTGAATACACAAAAGTTTGAAGAATTATATGAAATGTTTCAAAAATCAGCAAAGAAGTTTTCTGTTGTTTTAGACTTGAAAACCAATGATGAAATAATGATAGATATTAATTCCGAGAATGTATATGAAAATAAAGCTATTAATGATGTTGATTTTATATTATTTTGGGACAAGGATGTAAAGCTAGCTAGATACTTAGAGAATCTTGGTTTCAAAGTATTTAATTCTGCCAAATCAATTGCAATATGTGATGATAAGTCCTTGACTCATCTGTATTTAATGAATTCAGGAATTAAAATGCCAAGGACGATTGTAGCTCCAATGACTTATGCAAATATTGGTTATACTAATTATGACTATTTAGAAAAAGTGAAGAAGGCTTTAGCATTTCCTATAATAGTTAAAGAAGTTTTTGGTTCATTTGGTAGGCAGGTCTATATGGCAAGTAATGCCACTGAACTTGAAACAATTGTTAAGAAACATTCAGATAAGAGTTCGTTAATCTTCCAAGAATATATTAGTAGGAGTAAAGGAAGAGATATAAGACTTCAAGTGGTGAAAGATAAGGTCGTTGCATCAATGTATCGTTACAACGATTCGGGTGATTTTAGAGCCAACCTTTCTAATGGTGGAAAGATGAAAAACTATAGTCCAACTAAGGAAGAAGCTGATATTGCTATAAAGTCTTGTAAAATACTCGGATTAGACTTTGCTGGTGTTGATTTGCTTTTTGGAGAAGAAGATCAACCTATAGTTTGTGAAGTGAATTCAAATGCACATTTTAAAAATATTACTGAAGTATCTGGCATTAGTATATCTGATTATATAATTGAACATATCATTAATCAGGTAAAAGAAAATAACTAATAAGGACTTGATAAATTATGACAGCTTGGCTAGTTTATAGATTAAAAGATGTTGAGAGAAATAAGGCTTATATTGAATTTTATAAAGAAGAAGGAAAAGCTTTAGCTATTAATATCAAATTAATACTAGTAGATAAATTAAAATTTGGAGTAAAAGATAATAATCTTTTTATAGAATATGATGGCAAGCCTATAAAGAGACCAGACTTTGTCATCAATAGATTTATCTATCCACTCTTAACTAAACATCTAGAAGACATGAAAATTAAGGTTTTTAACAATTCAAAAGTAGCTAACATATGCAATGATAAAGCAAAAACTTATCAATATATTTCGAGACTTAAAATCCCTATGATTGATACTAACTTTATAAAGTCAGAATATTTAAGTCAAGCAATAGAAGACATAAAAGAAGCGACTATTATAAAAGGTGTTTCAGGCCATGGTGGTAATCAGGTATATTTATTAAATCCTGAAGATGAGGAAGCAAAAAAGCAAAAGATAGTGTCAAAACTAAAGAATTCAGACTTGGTGCTTCAGCCTCTAGTAGGAAGTAATAATCAAGACTTAAGAGTTTATATCATTGGAAAGAAAATAATTGCAGCAATACTCAGGACAGCCAAGAGTGGTTTTAAATCAAATTTTTCTCTGGGCGGAGAAGTTAAAAAATATGATTTGTCAGAAAAAGAGATCAGCCTAATTAATTGTATAATAAATGAATTTGATTTTGACTTAGTAGGTATAGATTTTTTGATTGATAATGATGGAAATTTGCTTTTTAATGAAATAGAAGATGTTGTAGGAGCAAGAATGCTATATCAATGCACAGATATTAATCTAGTTAATCTATATTTAAAACATATAATAAGTCAAATCATTTAAAAACACATATAACTGTAAAAGTACAGTTATATGTGTTTTCTATATTAAGCTATTATATTATAAATTTCTTCAGGTCTATCAATTATATAATCAGCACCTTCTTTTTCTAGAACTTGCCGTCCGCGAAAACCCCAAGACACACCAATACATTCGATGCCAACATTATGGGCTGTTTTAACGTCAACATCAGAATCGCCTACGTATATACAAACTTCTTTTTTTGAATCAAGTTCTTTCATAGCTTTAAAGACAGTGTCTGGAGCAGGTTTTCTTTTTATACTGGAACTTTCTCCAATCGCAACTTCTAAAAACTCAGAAAAATATTTCTTGCAAAGCGTTTTCACTGCAGAATCAAACTTGTTTGAAACAACTGCAAGCTTATAGCCATCGCCTTTAAGCTTTTTTATCATTTCTAAAATTCCTTCATAAGGGGCAGTTTTATTGTCCATATTGGTCTTATAATGTTTGCGATAAATCTGTGTACAATTACTTAGTTTAATTTTTTTAGTATTGCTAGGAACAGCTTTTTCAATTAAATAATCAGTTCCATTTCCCACAAATGAATTTATTTCTTCTAATGAACGTTTTGGAAATCCACACTTATCCAAAGCGTAATTCACACTATCTTTAATATCTTCTATAGTATTAAGTAAAGTTCCATCTAAATCAAAAATTATTGTGTTATATTTCATGTTTTTCCCTTTCTACCTTTAAATTAATTTAATTATAATCTATAATAAGTGGGAGATATAGTGGAAAAAATTAAAAAGCATTTCGAGGAGGAAGCTAATTTATGAAAAGCGACATAGAAATAGCCCAAGAAGCAAAGCTAAAACCTATAAATGAAGTAGCAAAGAATATAGGTTTAACTGAGGATGATTTAGAATTGTATGGGAGATACAAGGCTAAGTTTTCAGATTCTTTAATTGATAAGGTGAGGGACAATCCAGACGGTAAACTTGTATTAGTTACTGCAATCAATCCAACTCCAGCAGGAGAAGGAAAGACTACCATTACCGTGGGTTTAGGTCAGGCACTTAACCTGCTAGATAAAAAATCGATGATAGCTCTTAGGGAGCCATCTCTTGGTCCATGCTTTGGTCTAAAGGGTGGTGCTGCTGGAGGCGGTAATTCGCAAGTTGTTCCAATGGATGAATTAAATCTACACTTCACAGGTGATTTTCACGCAATTACTTCAGCAAATAACTTGTTAGCTGCAATGCTAGATAATCATATTCATCAAGGTAATTTTTTAAATATAGATCCAAACCAAATTGTTTGGAAAAGATGTGTAGATATGAACGATAGAGTACTTAGAAATATTGTAGTTGGACTTGGCCGTAAGGCTGATGGTGTAGTAAGAGAAGATCATTTTATAATAACTGTTGCTTCAGAAATTATGGCAATTTTATGCTTAGCAAAGGATATGAATGATCTTAAAACTAGGCTAGGTAATATCTTGGTTGCTTATACTTACGAGGGTCAACCTGTATTAGCAAAAGAGATAAAAGCAGTTGGTTCAATGGCTGCGCTTCTAAAAGATGCAATAAAGCCCAATTTAGTACAAACCCTTGAAAACACACCTGCAATTGTACATGGAGGCCCATTTGCTAACATTGCTCATGGATGTAATAGTCTAAGAGCTACTAAACTTGCCTTAAAATTATCTGACATAGTAATAACAGAAGCCGGTTTTGGAGCTGATTTAGGTGCGGAAAAATTCTTTGACATAAAGTGTCGCATGGGTGATTTAAACCCAGACACAGTGGTTTTAGTCGCTACCATACGTGCTCTTAAATATAATGGTGGGATTGATAAAGCCAATTTACGAGAAGAAAATCTAGAAGCTCTTAAAAAAGGAATAGTAAATCTTGAAAAACATATAGAAAATATTAAAAAATATAAGGTTCCACTAGTAGTAACCCTTAATAAATTCTCAACAGATACAGAAGCCGAGTTATTATATGTAGAAGAATTCTGTAAAAACCTAGGCTGCGAATTTGCCCTAGCAGAAGTATGGGAAAAAGGTGGAGAAGGTGGAATAGACTTAGCTAATAAAATAATATCCACACTAGAAACAAAGGAGAGTAACTTTACTCCATTATATGATGATAACCTAGAAATAAAAGAAAAAATAGAAATAATAGCAAGCCAGATTTATGGGGCTAAATCAGTTACTTATGATAAAAATGTCTTAAATGAAATCAAGAAGTTGGAAGATTTTGGATATGATAAGTTGCCAATATGTATAGCAAAAACTCAATATTCATTATCAGATGATCCTAAAAAACTTGGCAGACCAACTGATTTTGACATTAATGTAAGAGAACTATATGTATCTTTAGGTGCCGGCTTTATAGTAGCAATAACAGGTAACGTTTTAACAATGCCTGGCCTACCTAAAAAACCTGCAGCTGAAGAAGTAAGCGTGAGTGACGATGGAGTAATTACGGGATTGTTTTAATGTGTTACGGGGGACGTTTCATTTAACACACATAAACCTGTGTGTTAAATGAAACGTCCCCCGTAACACGAAACGTCCCTACAACACTATTTTCGGTTAAAAGCTTGTTCGCAGTAAATACAGCGGTAAAGGCGTTTTTCCCTATTTGTTAGTTTGAAAACATGTGGTAGTTCTTGTTCGACAGAAGTTACACATCTTGGGTTTTTACAATGAATAATGTTTGTAACTCTTTCTGGTAAACTTGGAGTATGTTTTTCGACTTTTTTTCCATCTTTAATAATATTTATAGTTATATCATGATCTAGAACACCTAATACATCTAATTCAATATCTAAAAAACCTTCAATTTTAATAATATCTTTTCTGCCCATCTTGTTGCTTCGTGCATTTTTTATGATGGCAACAGAACAGTCTAACTTTTCTAGGTTAAGGTAATAATAGATATCCATAGCATTTCCTGCTTTAATATGATCAATCACAATACCATTATGAATTTCATCAATATTTAGCATACATCCACCTCCAACATTTTTAAAATAAGAGCCATTCTTATATATACTCCAAACTCAGCTTGTTTAAAGTATGCAGCCCTTGGGTCGTCATCAACTTCAATGGAAATTTCATTTACTCGTGGCAATGGGTGTAATACAAGCATATCATCTTTAGCTAGTTTCATTTTACTAGAAGATAGTATATAAGAATCTTTTAATCTTACATAATCTTCTTCGTTAAAAAATCTTTCCTTTTGAACTCTTGTCATATAAAGTAAACCTAATTCTGGCATAGCATCATCTAAAGACCTAACTTCTTTAAAGTTTATATTGTTATCTTGTAAAACCTCTTCCCTTAAATATGTAGGAATTTTAAGTTCTTCTGGAGATATTAAAACAAAAGAATTATTTTTATAGCGAATTAAGGCATGAATTAAAGAATGTACTGTACGACCAAACTTTAAGTCGCCACAACATCCAATAGTCAGATTGTTTAAATCGCCTTTTAATTCTTTAATTGTTAATAAATCAGTTAGGGTTTGAGTTGGATGATTATGACCGCCGTCCCCAGCGTTTATTACAGGAATTGATGAATATTGAGCTGCTACTAAAGGAGCACCTTCTTTTGGATGACGTATAGCGCAGATATCAGCGTAATTAGAAATTACACGAATTGTATCTGCAACACTTTCGCCTTTTGAAACTGAGCTCGAACTGGCAGAAGAAAAACCTAGTATACTGCCTCCGAGATTAATCATTGCAGCCTCGAAACTTAATCTTGTTCTCGTACTAGGTTCATAAAATAGTGTAGCCAGCTTTTTGCCGTCACAACATTTGGAATATTTTTTAGGGTTCTTGTAGATATCATCAGCGAGTTCTAATAACTTGTCTAATTCTGAAACAGATAAATCCAAAGGGGTAATTAAATGTCTCATGGGCACCTCCATGTTTTGAATTTTATTTCAATTATTAATTATACAATAGTGTTTTTTAAAATGCAAGAAAAATCATTAAATAATTAAATTTTTTTCAAGCAAATAATTGACATATCCCACAAAAGTACTTATTATTTAATATGTGAAGAAAATAATTAAATATTATAAATATATAATATAAAAAAAGGAGAGAAAATGGATTTTATAATTGATGGGAAAAAGATTTCAAATGAAATTAAAGACGAGTTAAAGGAAAAAGTTGCAAAGTTAAAAAATGAGGGAAAAGAAATAACTTTAGCAGTAGTATTAGTTGGCCAGGATCCTGCTTCAAAGATCTATGTAAAAAACAAAGAAAAGGCTTGTGAATATGTTGGTGTAAATTCAAAAACATACGAACTTCCACAGACAACATCTGAAGAAGAATTATTAAAACTAATAAATGAACTAAATGCTAACCAAGAGGTAAACGGTATACTTGTTCAGCTACCTCTACCAAAACATATAAATGAAGAGCTGGTAATTAACACCATTTCACCATTAAAAGATGTGGATGGATTTCATCCCGAGAATGTAGGCAAACTTAGTATAGGGCAAGCCGGTTTTATTTCATGCACTCCTGCAGGAATTATAGAATTATTAAAGCGTTATAATATAGAGATTGAGGGAAAGAATTGTGTTATTGTTGGACGAAGTAATATAGTTGGAAAACCTATGGCAATGCTTCTTTTAAGGGAAAATGCTACTGTAACAGTATGTCATTCAAGAACTAAGAACCTTGAAGAAATGACAAAGCAAGCAGACATACTAGTTGCAGCTATAGGCAGGGCCAAATTTATTGGTAAAGAACATATAAAAGAAGGTGCTATAATTATTGATGTAGGAATGAATAGAGATGATAATAACAAACTTTGCGGTGATGTTGACTTTGATGCTGTAAAAGATTGTGTAAAGGCAATAACACCTGTTCCGGGTGGAGTAGGTCCTATGACAATAGCAATGCTTCTATACAATTGTGTAGAAAGTTTTGCTTAATATTGGATGAAAAGACGAGCCTAAAAGATTTAACTTTTAGGCTCGTCTTTTCTTTAAATTATTTAATTTCTAAGACCGTATTAAGATCTTTCCCTTCGATATAGTTAAAAGTTATCTTGTCATTTTCTCTATACTTAATGATGTTTATATAATCAGAAACAAGCACATCGTATATTGCATCATCATTTTTCAAAACAATATAATAATGAGTGTCCCCTTCTACTACAACTTCAGAGATTTTCTCAATTATACCTGAGGCCTCAGGTAAGACGGAGGTATCAACGGATGTAATATTGCTAGATTTTAAAAGTTCTATATAATTTTGTTCACAATCTAATATTGAGTCACCAATAGAAACTATTTGATACTGTTTAACGTTAACCATAGCATATGATTTTACTAAGCCAGCAGAATCTTTAAGGGCAAGAAAGTAGGTAGGCTCTCCACTGATATTTAATAATAATGGAAATGTTGCATTATAACCTAAGTGCTGAACCTTACCTTCAGCAGAGCCCATAGCAGAGTATTCTTCAGCTCCTGGTATTGGATAATATTTAGTTTTTTGCGTCCTTTGATTCATAAGTACAAACCCTACATTAGAATCATCTCCACCAACAGAAGTAACTCCTGTGTAAACCCATACATCATCATCTAAGGCAAGATAATTATAACCAGCAGTAGTCTGCAGTGAATCTTTTTGTGAGAATATAGAGTTTAAGAATCCATGTTTAAGAGTTCCGTGATAATCATAATGTTCAATTAATAAATCAGCTAAAAACACTCTATCAATCCACTGAGGAATTTCCCCTAACTCATAATCATTATGTTCACCTGTTACAGCATTAATGACTACTACACGCCCTACAGTTTCTCCACCAAACAAACCTATTGTATAATCCTTTACAGGACAAATCCAATGAGGAACTCCCTCATCATCTATTTCGAAATTAATCTTTCCAAATATATATGTTGGATATCTGAATCTTAAATACCTATATATATTTCTTCCAAAATGATCTGATTCTGTATATTTCATACCTTGATCTAATTCTACAAGTTCTACTTCTTGATTAGTCATATTGATGCGAATATATGCAGGTATACCATCACCCATATTACTTATCCACTTAAACATACTTCCATATTCTAAAGGAGTCACCCTAGCAGGGATTTCTTGATAGTTAATTTGAGTATAATTATCAGCAACTTCAAACTGAGAAACATACTCTACAATGCTACCCATCTTTCTAGAACCAAGTCGAATAGCAGATTCCTTGTCTAAAACAGGTATTTCGTTGTAAGATATTTCATCGATATCTTCAATGAAATCCCCCTCTTCAACGGTTAATATTTTTTGATACTTTGCAGCATTTATTATTGGTGATGATAAGATATAACCAATTATAAAAATCGCAAACACAATAGCAGTAACTGAAAAGGCAATTTTAGGTAAGGTGTTGTTTAAAACTAACTTATCACCGTATTTCATCTTGTTTTTAAGGTTATCATTATCAACATTTGCTAACATAATTACGAAAGAGATTGCTAGCAATCCAATTAACAGAAAGGCCCAAAAACCTTTTGAATGTATATTAATAGCTGGAAGAGTTATATAATAATAAATAAATCCTAGGATTAAGGCTACAAGTACAAGTAGTATTCTTTTAATATATTTTTTCACAATAAATTTATTCTCCCTTTTTAAATTTAAAAAGCAAACAGTTAAAGTTAAGTGCTTTTTATATTGATATGCTTCATAATTACTCAGTTTATTTAGACTGAATATGCTATAATAATAACAAACTGAGTATCAATGTCAAGAAAATAAAGGCACATCTTAAAATAATTAGTATTTAATTTTATTAATTATATGTTAGAATTATTGAAGATATATTTATCTATAAATAAAGAAAGGCTGAGTTATATGAAAATATTATATATTTCTCTAGGCTGTGACAAAAACCTAGTAGACAGCGAAGTTATGTTAGGGCTTATAAGGGATAGGGGTTTTGAATTAACAAATGACGAATTAGAAGCAGAGTTAATAATAATAAACACATGTTGTTTTATCAATGATGCCAAGGAAGAAAGTATTAATACAATTTTAGAAATGGCTGAATATAAAAAGATTGGTAAATTAAAGGGCTTGATCGTAACGGGGTGTTTATCACAAAGATATCAAGCTGAGATACTAGAAGAGATTCCAGAGGTAGATGCTATTATAGGAACTACTAGTTATGAAGAGATAGTTAGTGTTATTGATGAAGTTATAGAAGGTAAAAAGTCAATCAGGATGCGCGATTTAGAGTATTTACCTAGGGCTAGAAGCAAAAGGCTTAGTACTACAGGTGGATATTATTCCTATTTAAAAATTGCTGAGGGATGTAACAAACACTGTACATACTGTATAATACCTAAAGTACGAGGAAATTATAGAAGTGTACCTATAGAAGATTTAATTTCAGAAGCAAAGGAATTAGTTAATAATGGTGCAAGGGAATTAATATTAGTAGCCCAAGAGACAACCTTATATGGTCTTGATTTATATGGGAAAAAGTCTTTACCTAAGTTATTAAAAGAACTATGTAAAATTACAGACTTAAAGTGGATAAGGGTTCTATATGCCTATCCAGAAGAGATTACAGATGAAATTATTCAGGTTATAAAAGAAGAAGATAAGATTTGCAAATATATAGACATGCCTATTCAGCATGCCTCTGACAAGGTTTTAAAGAGGATGGGAAGAAGAACCAACAAGGAAGAGTTAACAAATATAATTAACAAGCTTCGCCTAAACATACCTGATATAGTAATTAGAACAACCTTGATATCTGGATTTCCAGGAGAAACTAGCGAAGACCATAAAGAATTAATGGAATTTGTAAGAGACATGAGATTTGAACGTTTGGGAGTTTTTGCTTATTCAAAAGAAGAAGATACAAAAGCAGCAATTATGGAAGGTCATATAGAAGAAGAAGTTAAAGAAAAAAGAAGAAATCAAATCATGGAATTGCAACAAACCATTGCTTTTGAACAAGGAAAAGAAATGGTAGGTAAAAAACTAAATGTAATTATAGAAGGAAAACTTCCTGAAGAAGAGATTTTGGATTATTCAGATGGTGAAGCAAAGTCAATATATATAGCTAGAACATATAAAGATTCCCCTGATGTAGATGGTTATCTGTTTTTGCCATCAAGTAAAGAATTTATTTCAGGTGAATTTGTAGATGCTGTGGTAGTAGAATCAAGAGAGTATGACTTAATTGGAAGGTTAATCAACAAGGAGGAAGAACAATGAATTTACCTAATAAAATAACTATAGGAAGAGTATTAATGATTCCCCTGTTTTTAATTCTATACCTATCAGCAATACCTTATGGAGATTATATTGCGGGAATGATTTTTTTAGCCGCAAGTCTCACTGATTTTTTAGATGGTTATATTGCAAGGAAGCAAAATTTAATTACAAACTTCGGTAAGTTTATTGATCCTTTAGCAGATAAGCTTCTTGTGGTATCAGCATTAATATGTTTTGTAGAGCGAGGAAGTGTGGCATCTTGGATTGTTATAATTATAATTGCAAGAGAATTTATTATTAGTGGGTTTAGACTTGTAGCAGCTAATGCTGGAATCGTAATTGCAGCAAGCCCTTGGGGGAAGTTTAAAACAGTTGCCCAAATGATAATGTGTATACTATTGATATTTAATATTAATATGTTAATTTTTAATATATTAGAGCAAGTATTTATCTATGCTTCATTGTTACTTACAATAATATCATTAATTGATTATATTTATAAAAATCGACATGTTATAAAAGATGGAATGAAATAATATAGCAAATAACCAATGTATTTATAAATTATAAGAAGGTGCGAGATGATTGTAGAGCTAGTAAGTGTAGGAACAGAAATACTTCTTGGAGATATAGTTAATACAAATTCAAATTATTTAGCAAAAAAATGTGCAGAATTAGGAATAACAAACTATTATCAAGTTACAGTTGGAGATAATGAAAAAAGATTAGCTGATGTTATAAAAACTTCCCTTTCACGTTGCGATATTCTTGTTCTATCTGGGGGACTTGGTCCAACAACAGATGATTTAACAAAAGAAATTACAGCAAAAGCATTAGGCAGAGAATTAATTCAAGACTTATCAGTTAAAAAATCTATTATAGACTATTTTAAAGATCCAAACTTAAGAGACATTCCAGATAACAATTGGAAGCAAAGCTATATTATCGAAGGTTCTATAGTGGTGAAAAACAACAATGGAACAGCTCCAGGGCTAATTGTTGAGACAGATGACAAAAAAATTATAATACTTTTACCAGGTCCTCCAAGAGAACTAATTCCTATGTTTGAGGAGACTATTGTGCCTTATTTAAGAAAGTATTTACCAGGAACATATTATTCAAGAATGGTTAAAATTTCTGGTGTTGGCGAAAGTAAAGCTGCAACAACAGTTGCTGATTTAATTGATAAGCAAACTAATCCAACAATTGCACCTTATGCAAAACTTGGAGAAGTTAATTTTAGAATTACAGCAAGTGCAAATGATAAAGCAGAAGCAAAAAAACTTATAGAACCTGTGGTAAATGAATTTAAGAATAGATTTGCTAATAAGATATTTACAACTAATGAAGAAGAAACACTTGAAGATGTGGTAGTTAATTTACTTTTAAAAAACGGACTGAAACTTTCTACTGCAGAATCATGTTCAGGTGGGCTTTTATCAGGTAAGATTATTAATGTATCAGGAGCTTCTAAAGTTTTTGAAGAAGGCTTTATAACATATTCAAATAAGGCAAAAGAAAAATATCTTAAAGTAAAAAAAGAAAGCTTAGATAAATATGGGGCTGTAAGCTCCCAGGTTGCTAAAGAGATGGTGCTTGGAACAGCGAAAAAGACAGGGAGTCAGGCTTGTATTGCTATTACAGGACTTGCAGGACCTGAGGGTGGAAGTAAAGAAAAGCCCGTAGGCTTAGTTTATATAGCTGTTTTTCTAAATAACAATGTGGAAGTAAAAGAATATCGATTTAATGGAAATAGGCAAAGCATAAGAGAAAGAACAGTTGTTATGGCACTAGATTTATTAAGACTATCCATAATTAACACTTTATAAAACAAAGGGAGGTTTTAATAAAATCATGAAGGTAATAGTTGTTGGCGGTGGACCTGCCGGAATGACTGCAGCAATATTCGCAGCGAGACAAGGCAGTGATGTTGTACTCTTAGAAAAAAACAATAAGTTAGGAAAAAAACTTTTCATTACAGGCAAAGGTAGATGTAATATTACAAATGCATGTGATCTAGAAGATCTATTTACTAGTCTAGTATCAAATCCTAAGTTTATGTATAGCAGTTTCTATTCCTTTTCTAACGATGATGTAATTCGTTTTTTTGAAGAATTAGGATTAAAGACAAAAATAGAAAGAGGGAATCGTATTTTCCCACGTTCTGATAAGTCATCTGATGTTATTTCAGCCTTATCAAAAGAAATGAACAGATTAGGAGTTTCGTTTCAATTAAATAGTCAAGTAACTAATATAATTACAAAAAACAATGAATTTCTTGGAGTAGAATTAAAAGCAACTGATAATAAGAAGAATGTTATTTATGCAGATAAGCTTATTATTGCCACAGGTGGCATTAGCTATCCTATAACAGGCTCTACAGGAGATGGTTACAAGTTTGCAGAAAGTATGGGACATAGGCTTAAAAAGACTTATCCTTCATTGGTCCCACTTAATATACAAGAGATTAATATAATTAAAGATTTACAAGGTCTTTCCTTAAAGAACATAGAGGTCAAGATATATCTAAAGGATAAACAGATTTACAAAGACTTTGGAGAATTATTATTTACTCATTTTGGAGTAAGCGGGCCAGTTATTTTAAGTGCAAGTAGTTTTTGTAATACTTATTTGTCAGCAAACAAATTATTGCTTAAAATAGATTTGAAGCCAGCGCTTAATTTTACACAGTTAGATGATAGGCTGTTACGTGATTTTTCAGAATTCAATAATAAACAATTTAAAAATTCATTGGACAAACTATTGCCACGCAAACTGATTCCAATTATAATTAACTTATCTAATATTAATCCAGAAAAAAAGGTTAATATAATTAGCAAAGAGGAAAGACATAATTTAGTAGAACTTTTAAAAGGATTAACATTTAACATAACAAGTACAAGAGGCTTTAATGAAGCGATTATTACTCAAGGTGGGATAGATGTTTCAGAAATTAATCCCTCAACAATGGAGTCTAAATTAGTTTCAGGAGTTTTCTTTGCAGGAGAAGTATTAGATGTAGATGGACTTACAGGTGGCTATAATCTACAAGTTGCATGGTCAACAGGATATTTAGCAGCTTTAGCAACTAATAATTAAGTGTTTCTTTATTACATGACAAAAAAAGGAGAACAAACATGAGCTTTCATAGTATAGCTATTGATGGCCCCGCAGGTGCAGGGAAAAGTACAATTGCAAAGACTGTTTCAAGTCATCTTTCATATATATATGTCGACACAGGTGCCATGTATAGAGCCACAGCACTTTTTATATTAAGAAATAATATTGATCCAGATGATGAGAAATCCATATCAGAAGTTTATGATAAGATTGATATAAGGTTGGATTATATTGATAAAGAACAGCAAATTTATTTAAATGAAAAAAATGTTTCTGAAATTATTCGTAGCGAAGAAGTTGGAAATGCTGCGTCTACAGTATCTAAACATTTGATAATCAGAGAAAAAATGGTTGAGCTACAACAAAAGATTGCAGAAAAAACAAGTGTGGTTATGGATGGAAGAGATATTGGAACAGTTGTACTTCCTAAGGCTGACTTGAAAATATATCTAACAGCTAGTGTAAAAGAGAGAGCTAGACGAAGATACTTAGACTTAAAGAAAAAAGGTATTGATGGAGATATAGATAAAATTAAAGAAGATATTAGAGCAAGAGATAATCAAGATATGAACAGGGAGAACTCCCCATTAATTCAGGCAGAAGATGCAATAGAAATTGACTCTTCAAATATGTCAATTGAAGAAGTTGTATTTTCTATATTAGAGTTATTTAAAGAAAAGGTTGATATAAATGGAAGTTAAAATGGCTAAAACAGCTGGATTTTGTTTTGGGATTGAAAGGGCAGTTAACATAGTATACAAAGAAATTGAAGAATCTAAGTTAGTCTATACTTATGGACCCATTACCCATAATGAAGAAGTTATCAAAGATTTAACTAATAAAGGTGTTAAAGTTCTTGAATCACTTGAAGAATTAAAAAACATAGAAAAAAGCACAATAGTTATAAGAGCCCATGGTGTGGCAAAGGAAGTTTATGACACCATAGAGAGTAAAGGCCATAGTCTAGTAGATGCAACTTGCCCCTATGTAAGAAAAATTCACAAGATTGTGCAAAGAGAGACTGAAAAAGGAAGACATATTATTATTGTGGGTAATAATACACATCCGGAAGTTGAAGGGATTAAAGGTTGGTGCCAAGGCAATTACACAGTTATAGCAGATGAAAAAGAGGCACTTGAACTAGAGTTTAATAATGATGAAAAATTGTGTCTTGTGGCCCAAACGACATATAATTACAATAAGTTTAAAGATTTAGTTGAAATAATATCAAAAAAGGGTTATGATTGTATTATTATGAATACAATTTGCAGTGCTACCGAAGAACGTCAACAAGAAGTAAGAGAACTTGCAAAGAAATGCGATGCTATGATTATAATTGGTGGCAAACATAGCTCAAATACTCAAAAGCTTTATGAAATATCAAAATTGGAATGTAAAAATACTTACTATATACAGACACTTAAGGACCTGGATTTAGAAAGACTCCAATCTTATTGTAACGTAGGTATTACAGCAGGGGCGTCCACCCCAAATCATATTATCAAGGAGGTTCATACTGCATGTCAGAGAAGAGTTTTGAACAAATGTTGGAGGAATCAATAAAAACGATACACAATGGTGAAATCGTGGAAGGGACTATAATCGGAGTTAAAGAAGACGAGATAATTTTAAATATAGGATATAAATCTGATGGAATTATCACCCGAAATGAGTACACAAACACACCTAACGTTGACCTTACAGAATTAGTTAAAGAAGGCGACGCTATGGAAGCCAAAGTACTTAAGGTTAATGATGGTGAAGGACAAGTACTACTGTCCTATAAGAGACTAGCAGCAGATAAGACTAATCAAATACTAGAAGAAGCTTATAAGAATAAAGAAGTTCTAAAAGCCGAAGTTACAGCTGTATTAAAAGGCGGATTAAGCGTAGTAGTTGATGAAGTAAGAGTTTTTATACCTGCAAGTTTGATTTCCGATCATTATGTTAGAAATCTAGATAAGTATAAAGGCCAAGAAATTGAATTTATTATTACCGAATTTAATCCAAGAAGAAGAAGGATTATAGGTAATAGAAAGATTCTAATCCAACAAGAAAAAGAAGAATTGAAAGAAGTACTATTTGATAAAATAGAAGTAGGCAAGAAATTCAAAGGAACAGTGAAGAATATTGTTAACTTTGGTGCATTTATTGACCTTGGTGGAGCAGATGGACTTCTTCATATATCTGAAATGTCTTGGGGAAGAGTTGACAATCCTAAGGACATTTGTAAAATAGGTGAGGAAGTTGAAGTTCTTATTAAAGAAATCAATGGGGATAGAATTGCATTAAGCTTAAAGTTTGATGAAACAAACCCATGGTTAGACGCTGAAAAGAAATATAGTCCAGGTTCAATTGTTACTGGTAATATTGCTAGAATGACTGAATTTGGTGCTTTTGTAGAACTAGAACCTGGAGTAGATTCGTTACTTCATGTTTCTCAGATTTCAAAAGAACATATTGAAAAGCCATCTGATGTTTTATCAATAGGTGAAAAAATCACAGCAAAAGTTGTAGATCTAAATATCGATGATCAAAAAATCAGTCTAAGTATTAAAGCTATGGATGACATAGAAACTGATGAAGCAGACACTGAAGTTGAAGCAGACACTGAAGTTGAAGCAGACACTGAGGTTGAAGCAGCACAAATCGAAGAAGAAGTAATTGCAGAAGAAGTAGAAGAAGTTGCTGAAGAAACAGAAGAAGTATAGGCCAAACTCGATGTCTTTAAAGTAACAAAACAAAAATTGTAATATAATGATATCACTAATCTGAATCATTATATTACAATTTGATTTATAGGGGTCAATTTATTATTTAATTAGTGTTTAAATTAAAAAGGTAAAGCAGGAAATAAAAAAATATTCAATGAAAGGATGTTATTATTTGCTGGACAATTATGAGTACTTGAAGACCCAAGTATACAAACTAACTAAAATTAATTTAGATGCTTATAAAGAACGACAGATGAAAAGAAGAATTGATGCATTCATAAATAGGCAAAATACTCAAATCGATTTACTTACAGGAAGTATAAAAGAATTATCCGCCAAAGAGAAAGAAGAAAAATTCTCATATGTATCATTTGTTAGAAAAATAAAAAATGATCAAAAGATGATGGATAGTTTTATAGAGTATTTAACAATTAATGTTTCGGAGTTTTTCAGAAATCCCGAACAATGGAAACAGTTAGAGGAAAGTATTTTACCACATCTATTTGAAACATTTGGAAGAGATTTAAGAATCTGGAGTGCCGCATGTTCAACTGGTGATGAACCATACTCACTTGTGATGGCCTTATCGAAGTTTTTACCTCTTTCAAAAATACATATCTATGCAACTGATCTTGATGAAGGTGTAATAGAAAGAGCAAAACTTGGCATATATAATATAAACAACCTTAAAGAAGTACCTAAAGAATTTATGGACAAGTATTTTGTTAAAATAAATGAAAAAACCTATCAGATATCAGAAAAAATTAAGTCGTGTGTTTCATTTAGAAAGCACAATTTGTTAAATGATGAATATTTACAAAGATGTAATTTGATTGTTTGTAGAAATGTCTTAATATATTTCACAGAAGAAGCTAAGGATGAAATTTATAAAAAGTTCAACTCCTCCTTATTGGAGAATGGAATACTATTTATAGGGAGTACTGAACAGATATTCCAAGCAAGTTCTTATAATTTCTACACATATAAATCTTTTTTCTATGAAAAAATTACAAAGAAAAGTTAAAAGACTGCAACATTTAAAGTTGCAGTCTTTTTAATTACTGTAGATATATAGTTGATTTTTAAATTATTATTTAGTATATTGACTATATGCTTATTTTAGTAAATATATTAGGGAGTGTAAGCATAAATGAAGAAAGGCATGGTTACTTAATATGAAGATTACAAGAGTCGCTGTTGACGCTATGGGTGGAGATAATGCGCCTTCAGAGATAGTAAAAGGTGTAGTTAAAGCAATCCAAGACAAAGACAATATAAAAGTATTACTAGTTGGTAAAGAAGATATAATTAAAGAAGAGCTTAGTAAGTACCAATACGACAAAGAGCGTTTAAATATAATCCACGCAGCTGATGTTATAGGTAATGATGACTCTCCAGCTGTTGCCATACGCCGAAAGAAAGATTCTTCTATTGTAGTAGGCTTGAACTTGGTAAAGAATAATGAAGCAGATGCTTTTGTTTCAGCTGGTAGTTCTGGTGCAGTCCTAACAGGTGGTTTATTTATAGTAGGGAGAATTAAAGGTGTAGAAAGAGCTCCATTAGCTCCGCTTATTCCAACACTTAAAGGACCATCTTTATTAATTGACTGTGGTGCTAATGTAGATGCAAGAGCATCTCATCTAGTACAGTTTGCTAAAATGGGTTCAGTTTACATGAAAGAAGTTGCTGGTATTGAAAACCCAAGAGTAGCTATAGTGAATATTGGTGCAGAAGAAGAAAAAGGAAATGCCTTAGTTAAAAAAACTTATCCTTTACTAAAAGAATGTAAAGACATAAATTTTATTGGAAATATTGAATCAAGAAATATACCATATGGTGAAGCAGATGTGGTAGTTTGTGAAGCCTTTGTAGGAAATGTAATCTTAAAGCTTATTGAAGGTGTTGGACTTGCAATGATGAAGACCTTAAAAGAAGGACTTATGAGCACAACAAAAAGTAAAATAGGAGCTTTATTAGTTAAAGATGCCCTAAAGAAATCTCTAATGATGTTAGACACATCAGAACATGGAGGGGCACCACTGCTAGGACTTAATGGTCTTGTAGTTAAGACTCATGGTAATTCAACTTATAAAGAAATAAGAAATGCCGTAATTCAGTGTATTACATTTTCAGAACATGATATAAATGATAAAATTCAAGATATAATAAATAAAGAAGGAGAGTATTAGTTATGGAATTAGAAAAAATTCAAGAGATTATAAGTGAAGTGTTAAATATTGAAAAAGGAAGTATTACAGAAGATACAAAGTTTGTTGATGATTTAGGGGCAGATTCATTGGATATATTTCAAATAGTTATGGGTATTGAAGAAGAACTTAATATTGAAATTGACAATGAAGAAATTGAAAAGATTGCAACGGTTGGAGATGTAATTGAAGAAATCAAAAGAATAGTATAAAAACTATTTAAAACTTTCCCTTTCAATTAAGAGTTTTTCAAAGTTCATAACTGAAAGGGTAATTTATATATAAGAATAGGTGGTGATAAAAAAGTGACGAAAGCTAACAGTTTTAAAGATGTACAAGAATTAATAGGCTATCAATTTAACAATACAAACATACTTAAGCAGGCACTTACCCATAGTTCATATTCTAATGAAAAACAAATGAACAAACTATACAATAATGAAAGAATTGAATTCCTTGGTGATGCTGTCTTAGAGCTTGTATCAAGTGAGTATATATATGAAAGATACCCTGATAAGCCAGAAGGTGAACTTACGAAATTAAGGGCAAGCCTAGTGTGTGAAAAGTCCTTAACATATTCAGCCAATAAGTTTAAAATAGGAGATTATTTATTTCTAGGCAAAGGTGAAGATTCCACAGGAGGTAGACAAAGGCCTTCAATTCTTTCGGATGCTTTAGAAGCAATAATTGGTGCGATTTTCTTGGACGGTGGTTTTACTAATGCAAAAGAATTTGTTGTTGAACAAGTATTAAAAGATTTAATAAAACAAAAATTCTTTTTCGATAGCAAGACTATCTTGCAAGAAATAATACAAAGCAAATATACAGATGCAATAAAATATGAAGTAATTAATCAAGATGGACCTGATCATAATAAGGAATTTACTGTTGCTATAAAAATAAATAATAAGGAAATTGCTGAAGGAAAAGGTAAGACAAAAAAGGCGGCTGAACAAGAAGCTGCATATCAGGCCATACTAAAAATAAAAGCTAGAAAGTAATATCGGAGGAATGAAATGCATTTAAAAAGTATTGAAATATACGGTTTTAAGTCTTTTGCAAACAAAATAACTTTTAAATTTCAAGAAGGTATTACAGCAATAGTTGGTCCAAATGGAAGTGGCAAGAGTAATATAGCAGATGCTGTAAGATGGGTATTAGGAGAACAAAGCGCCAAACAACTTAGAAGTTCAAAAATGGAAGATGTTATTTTTTCAGGAACTGAAGTTAGAAAACCTATGAGTTATGCCTATGTGCTAATCACAATGGATAACTCGGATCATAAACTTGCTATAGATTATGAGGAAGTAACTGTTGGTAGAAGGGTATATCGTTCTGGTGAGAGTGAATATTTATTAAATGGTTCAGTATGCAGGCTTAAAGACATAACAGATTTGTTCACAGATACGGGTGTAGGTAAAGAAGGTTATTCTATCATTGGCCAAGGCCAAATAGATAAGGTTCTTAGTAGAAAGCCTGAAGACAGAAGAGAACTGTTTGATGAAGCTGCTGGCATAGGTATGTATAAGAAAAGAAAAAATGCTACACAAAAGAACCTAGAAAATGAAAGAAAAAACCTGGTTCGTATTACTGATATACTTGCAGAAATCGAAAAAAGAATTGAACCATTAAAAAAACAATCAAAAGATGCAAAAGAATATTTAGCCATTTACGAAGAATTAAAAAAACTAGAAGTTAACTTATTTATTATAGAAAGCGATAAAGTACGTAACTCCAAAGAAGAGATAGAAAGTAAAACAAAAATTGTAGAAGAATCATTACAAGAAACAAGAGATAAGCATGCTTCTACAAGGGTAGAATACGGTAGACTTGAAAATTTATTAGACAGCTACGATAAAGAAATAGAAAAAGACAAAAACCTTCTTAGTGAAAACAAGATTAATATAGAAAAAAAAGAAGGAGATATTAACTTAATAAAAGAACAAATTAATAGCTTGAAAAATCAAATTAAACAATATCAAGAAAGAATTGAAAGTCTATCTAGTGAAATAAATATAAAGGTAGACGACAAGGACAAGTATATTCAAGAAAAAAAAGATATTGATATACAATTAGAAGCTATTGATGAAGAACAAATAAGTTTAATAACACAAATAGAAGAAATAAAAAATGTAATTTCAGATTATACCAAAAAAATAGAGACTCATAATAATGAAATAATATCGTCACTGAATCAAACATCTAATTATAAAGGTGATCTGCAAAGATATAAAACTATATTAGAACAAAATACTGATAAAAAATCAGAAATAGATGAGAAATTATTAGAATATAAGATTGAGAAAGAAGAAACAGAAAAAAATCTACTTAATCTAAAAGATAAACTTGAAAAGATATTAAGAGAAATCAATGGCTACAAAGGCAAAACAAAAGAATCTGAGGCTTATGTTTCTTCAATTCAAAAAGATATTAATGATTTAACCATTGAAATCAACAAAAGACAACAAGAATACCTTAATGCTAAGTCTAGACTAGAATCATTAATTAATTTAACCGAGCGTTATGAAGGATATGGCAATAGCATTAGAAAAATTATGGATTTAAAAGAAAATAAACATGGAATACTAGGTGTTGTAGCAGATATAATAAAAGTGGAGAAAAAATATGAAATTGCCGTAGAGACAGCCCTAGGTGGAAGTATACAAAACATTGTTACTGATAATGAAAACACTGCTAAAGAGTTAATCAACTACCTTAAGAAGAATCGATATGGTAGGGCAACCTTTTTACCACTAACAGGAATAAGAAGTCAGGGCAATATGTCTTATCCAAATCTGCACTCTGAAGAAGGGGTAATTGGTTTTGCTGATTCCTTAGTAGAAATAGATAGTAAGTACCAAAACCTAGCCAAATATTTGCTAGGAAGAAATATTGTAGTAGACAATATAGATAATGCTATTAGTTTGTCCAAAAAATATAAGCAAAGATTACGTATAGTAACTTTAGATGGAGAATTACTTAACCCAGGTGGTTCAATGTCTGGTGGTGCATACAAAAACACAAGCAATCTAATAGGCCGCAGAAGAGAAATAGAAGACTTACAAAAAAGTGTCAAAAGTCAGGGTCTTAGCCTAACAAAGTTTATTAATGAAAAGGAAGCAAAAAAGAGGCAAAGAACAGATTATACAGAAAAAATAAATTCTGTTAATATCATGCTTCAAGACTTAGAATTAAAAAGAAATACAATAGAATTAAATATAGAACAAACATCTAACAAAATTAAGCAAATTGAAGTAGCCTATATAGAACAAAAAGATTCTGCTTGTAATATTGATAGTTATGATGAAGATTTACAAGAAAATATTAAGAAAACAAAGCAGGTATTATCAAACAGTGATAAGCAGCTAAGAGAACATGAACTTTTGATTGAGCAAACTAATAAATTTTTATTAGAAAAACAAGAAGCACAAAATGAACTTTTAGAACTTCAATCTAGTATTAGAGTAAGACATTCTGCTATAGAACAAAAGAAAGATAATGTTATTGAAAATATTAAGAGGATTAAAGAAGAAAATGAGAAGTTGTATATTGATAAAAACAATATAGAAAAAACAATTGAAGAATCGATAAAACAAATTTCTCAAAAAGAACAATCCTTAGAAGAACTACATAATACAATTAGGGAGATAAAGGCAGACATTATAAGCTTAGATGAAAGTGTTTCTAACAAAATAATATTAAAAGAAAAGGAATCTCGTAATTATAAGCAAATTTTAAATGAGAGAGAAGAGATTTCACAGGAAATAAATGAATTAGATAAGGAACTTATAAGATTAAACAACAAGTATGAAAGATTTTCAAACCAATTAGATGAACAAATCAATCATATTTGGGAAACATACGAACTCACATATACAAGTGCCTTAGGATATAGGGATGCTTCAATAGATAATATAAGTGTCACTAAAAAAGAAGTTTCAAGTTTGAAAGGAAAAATAAAGAACTTAGGTAGTGTTAACCTTGATTCAATTGAAGAGTATAAGGAAACTACAACAAGATATGAGTTCTTATCTACTCAAAAAGAAGATTTGCAAAAATCAGAAGAAAACTTGATGAGCATTATCAAAGAACTTGAAGATGGAATGCGCAAACAATTTATAGAAAAGTTTAAAGAAATCAAGAATGAATTTAATATAGTGTTTAAAGAACTTTTTGGTGGTGGAACAGCAGATCTAGAGCTTACCGAAGGTGACGATTTATTAGATGCTGGAGTTGTAATTATTGCACAACCTCCAGGCAAGAAACTGCAAAACATGATGCAATTATCTGGTGGAGAAAAAGTACTTACAGCAATTTCGTTACTATTTGCTATACAAAGTCTAAAACCATCCCCATTTTGTTTGCTTGATGAAATTGAAGCAGCCTTAGATGATTCGAATGTAGTGCGTTATGCAAATTATTTAAACAAGCTATCTAAAAACACTCAATTTATAACGATTACTCATAGAAGAGGAACGATGAATGTTGCAGATGTCTTATATGGTATTACCATGCAAGAAAAAGGTATCTCTACACTGGTTGCAGTTAATTTAATAGAAAATCAATTAGAGAATTAGAAAGGTGTGTTTATTGCAATGCAAGAAAAGAAAAAAGGTTTTTTCAATAGATTAGTTCAAGGCTTATCTAAAACAAGAAACAATCTCTTATCTAATTTTGAATCCTTATTTAGTGGTTCTAATATTGATGAGGATTTTTATGAAGAGTTAGAAGAAATATTAATTATGGCTGATATAGGTATAAAAACAAGCACAGATATAATTGATAACTTAAAAGAAAAAGTTAAAGAAAATAATATAAAAGATCCTGAAGAATGCAAAGAACTTTTAATCCAAAGCATTAAAGAACAAATGAAAACAAGTGAAGATGCCTATGAATTTGAAGATAAAAAATCTATTATAATGGTAATTGGTGTTAATGGTGCTGGAAAAACAACATCAATTGGTAAACTCTCAAGCCAACTAAAAGCAAAAGGAAACAAAGTTTTAGTTGCTGCTGCTGATACATTTCGTGCCGCAGCTATAGAGCAGTTATCTGAATGGACAAATAGGGCAGGTGTAGAGATTATTGCTCAATCAGAAGGTTCGGACCCAGCTGCTGTAGTTTATGACGCAACACATGCTGCGAGAGCAAGAAATGTGGACAGCTTAATCATTGATACTGCGGGGAGACTTCACAGTAAAAAGAATCTTATGGAAGAACTTAAAAAAATTGACCGAGTTATATCAAGAGAAGCTCCGGATTCTCATAGGGAAACAATAGTGGTATTAGATGGAACTACAGGTCAAAATGCTTTAGCTCAGGCCAAAAGTTTTAGTGAAATAGCAGATGTTTCTGGAATAATTATAACTAAATTGGATGGTACTGCAAAGGGTGGAATAGCAATAGCCATACAGTCAGAACTTGGTATACCAATCAAGTATATAGGTGTTGGAGAACAAATCGAAGACTTGCAAAAGTTTGATGCAGATACTTTTATTGATGCACTATTTAATGTGAAGGAGAAAGAAGCGTAATGATGACTTTGGAGAAATTTGAAAAGGCTGTTAAGAAAGTCCATGAAGTAACACTAAAAACTAGTTTAATTTATAGTGAGTATTTCTCATGTGAATCAGGAAATAAAGTATATTTAAAACCTGAAAATATGCAACTGACAGGTGCATATAAAGTTAGAGGTGCCTATTATAAAATAAGTACTCTAACAGAGGAAGAAAGAAACAAAGGTTTAATTACTGCTTCTGCAGGTAATCATGCCCAAGGAGTTGCTTATGCAGCCAAGAAATTTAATGCAAGGGCAGTGATAGTTATGCCAACTACAACTCCTTGGATTAAAGTAAATCGTACAAAAAGCTATGGTGCTGAAGTAATTCTTTATGGAGAAGTTTATGATGAGGCCTGTGAGTATGCTTATAAATTATCCGAGGAAAATGGTTATACATTTATACATCCTTTTAATGATGAAGTGCTGGCAACTGGTCAAGGTACGATTGCTATGGAGATATTTCAAGTATTACCGACAGTTGATGTAATTTTAGTTCCAATTGGAGGTGGCGGATTAGCTGCGGGAGTATCAACTTTAGCTAAGATGTTAAATCCAAGCATTTCTATTATTGGAGTTGAGCCTGCTAATGCTAACTGTGTACAGGAATCCTTAAAAGAAGAACATATTGTAACTTTACATGATGTAGATACAATTGCTGATGGTACAGCTGTAAAAACCCCAGGCGAAAAAGTATTTCCTTACATAAAGGAAAACGTAGATAAGATAATCACAGTTGACGATCATGAATTGATAGTTTCTTTTTTAGATATGATAGAAAATCATAAAATGGTAGTTGAAAATTCGGGATTACTTACAGTAGCCGCTTTAAAACATTTAGAATGTAAAGACAAAAAGGTAGTTTCAGTACTTAGCGGTGGAAATATGGATGTTATAACACTTTCATCTGTAGTTCAACATGGTTTAATTGAACGTGGAAGGGTATTTACAGCATCTGTACTTTTACCTGATAGACCTGGACAACTTGTAAATATAGCAACAATTATAGCTGAAAACCAAGGTAATGTAATTCGTTTAGATCATAATCAGTTTGTTAGTACTAATCGAAATAGTGCTGTTGAACTTACAATAACCATGGAAGCATTTGGTCATGATCATAAAAATGAAATTATTAAAGCCTTAAAGGATGCTGGATATTCCCCTAATCTAGTTCAACCGAAAAATCTATATATTTAGTAATTAATACCAACAAACGGCTAAAAATTTAGTCAATAAAGAGATTTACATAATATAAGTGATTTGTTATAATATCTTAACCTTATGCATTCTTTATGTTCTTTTTATTGTGAAATTTCTTCAATAATTTCAGCTCACTCATTAAAGATTCAATATGGATATTTTGTTGGCAATTTATAATAATTAATATTTGAAAATGATTGACAAATATTAATTAATAGTTTAATATACATACAAGAACACAAGTTCGAATTTGAAGAAGGAGAAGAAGTATGGCCAAAGAAGATAGAATAAAGGCGTTAGATTCTGCAGTTTCGCAGATTGAGAAGCAATATGGTAAAGGCTCTGTTATGAAGTTAGGAACTGGTTCTGTAGGTGGGAATATACTTGCAACCCCATCAGGTTCACTAAGTCTTGATATAGCTCTTGGTGTAGGTGGTATTCCTAAGGGAAGAATAATTGAAGTATATGGACCAGAGTCTAGTGGTAAAACCACTGTAGCGCTTCATATGGTAGCAGAAGTTCAGAAGCAAGGTGGTATAGCTGCATTTGTTGATGCTGAGCATGCACTTGATCCTAAGTACGCTAAGAGTATTGGTGTAGACATAGATAACTTATATATTTCACAACCAGATAATGGAGAACAAGGACTTGAGATTGCCGAAACTATGGTTAGATCAGGAGCCATAGACATATTAGTAATTGACTCAGTAGCGGCATTAGTACCTAGAGCAGAGATTGACGGAGAGATGGGAGATTCCCATATGGGTCTACAAGCACGTCTTATGTCACAAGCTCTTAGGAAGCTAGCAGGTATTGTTAATAAGACTAACTGTTCGATAATATTTATTAATCAACTTAGAGAAAAAATTGGCGTTATGTTTGGATCTCCTGAGACAACTACAGGAGGAAGAGCCCTTAAGTTTTATGCTTCTATTAGACTAGATGTTCGCCGTATTGAAACACTTAAGCAAAATGGAGAATTCATTGGTAACCGTACAAGAATCAAAGTAGTAAAGAATAAAGTAGCTCCTCCATTTAAGGAAGCTGAATTTGATATAATTTTTGGTCAAGGAATATCTAGAGAAGGCGATGTTCTTGATTTAGCTGCAGCGGAAGATATAATTAATAAGAGTGGTTCTTGGTATTCATATAAGGATACTAAGATTGGTCAAGGTAGGGAGAATGCTAAGTTATTCCTAAGAGAAAACCCAGACATATTTGCCGAAGCAGAAAGACAAGTAAGAATAAAGTATAATTTGATTGAAGATGACACAGTTGCAGCTAGTGCAGAAGATTCAACAAAAGAAATGGATACAAAAAGTAAGGCTAAGAAAAAATAGAACTTAACATTTTCAAGTAAGATGTTCATAAAAACAATAAGAGTCTGTTAAAAGTCTAGTACTTTTTCAGACTCTTTATTATTAATAGCTAAAAAGATAGAAAGGGAGCTAGTAATGTATATTACAAGGGTTGAAAAGTTTGGCAAAAGCAAAGTCAAAGTTTATATAGATGAAGAATGTAAGTTTTGCTTATATAGTAAAGAATTAAGTAAGTATAAGATTAATGAAAACGATGAAATAACAGAAGAAGAATATGAGAAATTATATCAAGCAAATCTTACAAGAGCTAAGAAGTACACACTTAATATTTTAAAGATGATGGATAAAACAAGATATGAGATTATTAGAAAGCTAAAACAAGCAGGTTATAATGATGAAATTATAGACAAGGCATTAGAATATATAGACAGTTATAATTATATTGATGATGCAAGATATGCAAGTAAGTATGTGAGATTCAAAAGAGATAGTAAAAGCAAGAGAGAAATCATGAATCTTCTTTTAAAAAAAGGAGTATCTAAAGACATAATAGAAGACGCTCTTTTTGGAGAATATAAAAGTGAAGAAATTGCTCTTATAAAGACAATAAACAAAAGAAAAAGAGGCAAAGATGAACTTTCAGAGGAAGATAAAAGAAGGCTTATGACAAATTTGTGCAACAAAGGATTTGATTATGAATTAATAAAGAAACATTTACAAAAGTAAAGCAAGGTTTTAAATTTAATCTGATAAAAAGTGTCATAATTCATTGAAATAACTAATTATATGGACTATAATAAAATAGGTAATTTTTGATTAATCAATATTTAAATATAAATGGAGGGCAGAAAATGAATAATACATCACAATTGTCAGCGATGGATAGAATTAACTCATTGTTAGACAAAAACAGTTTTGTTGAAATTGGTAGTTTGGTTACAAAAAGAAATACTGATTTCAATTTAACCAATGAAGAAGTTCCTGGTGACGGCGTTATCACTGGATATGGATTAATTGAAGATAGATTAGTATATATCTATTCTCAAGATAAGTCAGCATTAAACGGAACTGTAGGCGAAATGCATGCCAGAAAGATAATTAGGTTATACGACTTAGCACTTAAAGTTGGAGCACCCATTATTGCTATTATTGATAGTGCAGGTATGAGACTTCAAGAAGCAACAGATGCTTTAGACGCTTTTGGTGGAATTTATCAAAAGCAAACAATGGCTTCCGGAGTAATACCACAGATCTCAGCAGTACTTGGTAATTGCGGTGGCGGAACTAGTATTCTAACAGCTTTAAGTGATTTTACTTTTATGGCAGATGAAGGTGGTAAGTTGTTTGTAAATTCACCTAATGCTATAGAAGGGAACTATGAAAGTAAATGTGACACTGCTTCTGCAGAATTTAAAGCGACTACAGGAACAGTGGATTTCTTATGTAAAGATGATTTAGAAGTATTAGGAAGTATAAGACAGTTGGTTTCTGTTTTACCAGATAATAATGGTGACGATGTTTCTTATGATGAAGCTACAGATGATCTAAATCGTTTATTGCCCAACTTTGCTAATGAATTAGAAGACGTATCTCATGCTTTAATAGATATTTCAGATAATAATTTCTTTGTAGAAGTAAAGTCTGAATATGCAAAAGATATGGTAACAGGTTTTATTCGTTTGAATGGATTAACAGTTGGTGCTATTGCTAACCGTACAAAGATTAAAGATAATGAAGGTAATACATTAGAAGAGTTTGATGCTTCTCTTTCCACAGCTGCTTGTTACAAGGCAGAAAGTTTTGTAGAATTCTGTGATAGCTTTAATATTCCATTATTAACTTTAACAAATGTTACTGGATATAAGGCTACAATGAAAGAAGAAAGAACAATAGCAACAGCAGTAGCAAAATTAACTTATGCATTTGCTAGTGCAACTGTAACTAAAGTGAATCTTATTATTGGTAAAGCATATGGTTCTGCATATATTACTATGAATTCCAAGCATATTGGTGCAGATATAGTATTTGCGCTAGACAGTGCCAAAGTAGGAATGATGGATGCAAAATCTGCTGCTCAAATCATGTATGGAGACGATAGTGATTTAGTAAAAGAAAAGTCAAAAGATTATGACGAATTACAAACAAGTGCTCAGTCTGCTGCAAAACGTGGATATGTTGATTCAATAATTGAGGCTCCATCCACTAGAAAACATCTAATTTATGCATTTGAAATGTTGTTTACAAAGTTTGAAGAAGGCCCAAGTAAAAAACATGGCACTGTTTAAACTATAAAGCACATGCGTAAATAATTAGATAGGAGGAAAGCATGACTAATATAAATTTTCTAGTTACTTTAACAGCAACACTTGGAGATAGAATGAAGGAAGCAGGACTTAATACTATAATTGGAATGGCAGTAGTAACAAGTGTATTAACTGTTATTGCAGCTATTATTTACTTGTTTAAATTTATACCACAACCAAAAGTTAAACGTGTTGCTAAAGATAAGAAAACTAATAATGCCAGGCAGTCGAAGACCAGTAAGTCAGTAGCTAAGTCTACAGATGGGTCAACTGCTATGCAAGAAACAAACAGTACAGAACTTGTTGCAGTAATTACAGCTGCAATTATGGCAAGTATGTCTGAAGAAGGTATAGAAGTTCCAGAGGATGGATTAGTTATTAGATCAATACGTAGAAAAAACCACATATAAAAATAGGCTAGGTTTATTATTAAGGAGGAATTAATCATGAAAAATTATACAATTACCGTTAATGGAATATCATATGAAGTATCAGTAGAAGAAGGCACAGGAGTTCCACAAGCAGCTCCAGTAGCTCAGGCGGCACCAGTAGCAGCAGCCCCAGCACCACAGGCGGCGGCACCAGCAGCACCTAAGGCAGCACCAGCACCAGCAGTGACTGGCTCAGAAGGAAGTGTTGAAATTGAATGTCCAATGCCAGGAAAGATACTTTCTGTAGCAGCTTCTGTTGGACAAGCAATTAACAAGGGTGATGTAGTAGCTATATTAGAAGCGATGAAGATGGAAAATGAAATCGTTGCAGCTGAAGATGGAACAGTTGCTAGCATTAATGTTACAGCTGGTCAAATGGTTGAAGCAGGAGACCTAATTGCAACACTAAATTAAATTTTAGAATACAGAATTAAAGGAGGACATATGGATTATATAGTTGATGTTCTAACTGATTTAGCCAGGCAATCTGCCTTTAGTGAATTGACATATAAAAACTTTATAATGATAGCAGTTGCATGTTTCTTTTTATACCTAGCAATTGCAAAAGAATACGAACCATTACTATTAGTACCAATAGCATTTGGTATGCTACTTGTTAACTTATTTCCAGGTATTATGGCTCCACCTACAGTTGATGGCAGTGGTAATGATGTAGCAGCTGGATTATTATATTATTTTTACTTGGGTGATGAATGGGGTATCTTCCCTTCACTAATATTTATGGGAGTTGGAGCTATGACTGACTTTGGTCCGTTAATAGCGAATCCTAAGAGCTTTTTATTAGGAGCAGCAGCCCAATTTGGAGTATTTGGAGCTTACTTACTTGCAGTTTTATTTGGATTTTCAGATGGAGGAGCTGCCTCAATAGCTATCATAGGCGGTGCAGACGGACCAACATCCATTTTCTTAGCAGCAAGGTTAGCACCCGACTTGTTAGGGGCTATTGCGGTAGCGGCATATTCATATATGGCATTAGTACCAATTATTCAGCCGCCAATTATGAGACTTCTAACTACAAAAGAAGAACGTAAAATTAAAATGAAGCAATTAAGAAAAGTTTCAAAATTAGAAAAGATTTTATTCCCTATAGTTGTTACTATAATTGTTGTGTTAATATTACCCACAACAGCACCACTTATAGGAATGCTTATGTTAGGTAACTTATTTAGGGAAAGTGGAGTGGTTCCACAACTTACTGAAACAGCATCAAATGCACTTATGTATATTGTTGTAATTTTATTAGGAATATCAGTAGGAGGAACTACAAGTGCCGAAGAATTCTTAAGACCTGAAACACTTAAGATTGTTGTACTTGGTTTACTAGCATTTATGTTAGGAACAGCATCAGGAGTTTTACTTGCTAAGGTAATGAACAAATTCTCTAAAGATAAGATTAATCCACTTATTGGTTCAGCAGGAGTATCTGCAGTGCCAATGGCGGCAAGAGTATCACAAAAGGTTGGTGCAGAAGCTGACCCTAATAACTTTTTATTAATGCATGCTATGGGACCTAACGTTGCAGGAGTTATTGGAACAGCAGTAGCGGCAGGTGTATTCCTTGCAATATTTGGAGTTTAAAGATTTACCAAGATTTGAATTATAGATACATTTTGAAAATAAAAGACTAAACATAGGAGGTAGAATATGTCGGTTGAAAGAAAACCTGTTAAGATTACAGAGACAGTTTTAAGAGATGCTCATCAATCCTTAATGGCTACTAGAATGAGTACAGAAGAGATGCTTCCAATTATGGATAAAATGGACCAAGTAGGATATCACGCAGTAGAATGCTGGGGTGGTGCTACATTTGATGCATCTTTAAGATTTTTAAAAGAAGATCCATGGGATAGACTTAGAACACTAAGAAAAGGATTTAAGAATACAAAATTACAGATGTTACTAAGGGGCCAGAATATTTTAGGATATCGTCATTATGCAGATGATGTAGTTGAATATTTTGTTCAAAAATCAATAGCTAATGGTATTGATATAATAAGAATATTTGATGCCTTAAATGATTTAAGAAACCTTGAGACATCAGTAAAAGCAGCAAACAAAGAAAATGGTCATGCACAAATTGCAGTTTCATATACTTTGGGTGATGCATATAATATTGAGTATTATGTGGAAAAAGCTAAGCAAATAGAGTCTATGGGTGCTAAGTCTTTTTGTATAAAAGATATGGCAGGATTATTAGTACCAGAGATGGCTAAAGACTTAGTTGCAGCTTTAAAATCAGAAGTAAATATTCCTATCAATATTCATTCACATTATACAAGTGGTTTAGCTGGTATGTCTTATATGAAGGGCGTAGAAGCTGGTGCTGATATCATAGATACAGCAATATCACCATTTGCATTAGGAACTAGCCAGCCAGCAACAGAAGTTATGGTAGAAGTATTTAAAGGTACGAACCTTGATTCGGGCCTAGACCAGGACTTACTTGCTGAAATAGCAGATTACTTTAGACCAATTAAGGAAGAAGCTCTTAAGAGTGGAATGATTAATACCAAGGTATTAGGTGTTGATATTAAAACATTACTATATCAAGTACCAGGTGGAATGCTTTCCAACTTAGTTTCACAGCTAGCAGAACAAAATGCATCTGATAAATATTATGATGTTTTAAGTGAAGTTCCAAGAGTTCGTAAAGATTTTGGTGAACCACCACTAGTTACACCATCAAGTCAAATAGTTGGTACACAAGCAGTTCTTAACGTACTAACAGGTGAAAGATATAAGATGGTTACTAATGAATCTAAAGATATGATGCTTGGTAAGTACGGTAAGACTACTGTTCCAGTTAATCCAGAGATTCAAAAGCAAATTATTAAGGATGAAGAGCCTATGACTGCTAGACCAGCAGACTTGTTAGAACCTGAATTAGACAAGTTAGAAGAAGCAGTTAAGGATTGGAAGCAACAAGATGAAGATACATTAACATATGCTTTATTCCCAGAAGTAGCAATAGACTTTTTTAAATATAGAAAAGCTCAACAAGAAAAAGTTGATTTATCTATTGCAGACAGTGAGAACCAAGCATATCCAGTATAAAGATAATTTAAAGATGGCCATGCATAGTTTTAAAAAACTTATGCATGGCTTTTTTAAATAATAAGAAAAAAAGACTTGACAAGTAATGAGTATTTTTATATACTATCATCTGTAAAGTAAATTGCTTTACAGGTGTTTTTTATAGGTGGTGTTTAATATGAGTAATAAAAATAATTCTGCAGTTGGTGATTCTTTGCAAGAGACAATAGAACTATCAATACTTTTTGATTTCTATGGTGACTTATTGAATGATAGAAATAAGACAGTTTTCGTAGAATATATATTTAATGATTTATCCTTAGGAGAGATTGCAGAAAACAAGGATATTACAAGACAAGGAGTTCATGATATTATCAAAAGAACTAGCAAAAAACTTCGGGAATACGAAGACTCACTACATTTAGTTAAGAAGTTTAAAACTATTGAAAAGAGTGTTAGTAGTATAAAAGACTTGATTGAAGAACTAGAAGAAAAAGAGCAACCTAGCGAAACAGATATATATAGAAAGATACATGATTTAGCGGATGGTATATTAGAAAGTTTATAATTTTAAGACTTTTATAGGAGGTTTCCCATGGCATTTGATAGCTTAACTGAAAAGCTGCAAAATGTATTTAAAAATTTAAAAAGCAAAGGTCGTTTAACTGAGGCTGATGTTAAAGTAGCTCTTAGAGAAGTAAAGCTTGCTCTACTAGAGGCCGATGTTAATTATAAAGTAGTTAAAGACTTTACCAAGTCTGTACAAGAACGTGCTACAGGCCAAGATGTTATGAAAAGTTTAACACCAGGTCAGATGGTTATTAAGATTGTTAATGAAGAATTAGTAAAGTTGATGGGCTCAGATACCACTGAAATTTCTTTAAAGCCTACTAATGAACTTACCATAATTATGATGTGCGGTCTTCAAGGTGCTGGTAAAACTACTACGGCTGCAAAGCTTGCAGCTAAGTACAAGCAAAAGGGCAGAACGCCACTATTAGTTGCTTGTGACGTATATAGGCCTGCTGCGATAGAACAGCTTAAGGTAAATGGCGCAAAGGTTGATGTACCTGTGTTTTCTATAGGTGATAAGCATAAACCTGTTAATATAGTTAAGGCAGCAATTGAACATGCTGATAAAAATAATAATAATTTGATGATTATAGATACTGCAGGACGTTTACACATTGATGAAGATATGATGAATGAACTTATTGAAATAAAAGATAATGTGAGTGTTCATCAAACTATATTAGTTGTTGATTCAATGACAGGTCAAGATGCAGTTAATGTTTCGGAAATGTTTAACGAAAAGATAGGAATAGATGGAGTTGTTTTAACCAAGCTAGATGGTGACACTAGAGGTGGTGCTGCGCTATCAATTCGTGCAGTTACAGGTAGACCTATACTCTATGTTGGTATGGGAGAAAAATTATCTGATTTAGAACAGTTTTATCCTGATCGAATGACATCTAGAATCTTAGGTATGGGAGATATCCTCTCATTAATAGATAAGGCCGAAGCTAGTCTTGATATGGACGAGGCAAAGGCAAGAGAGTTAGAGCAAAAGATAAAAAGAGCAGACTTTAACTTTGAAGATTTTTTAGAACAAATGCAACAAATAAAGAAAATGGGTGGAATCGGAGATATTTTAAAGATGATGCCTGGCATGGGTGGTCAAATAAAGGATACAGATGTTGACGAAGGAGCCCTTACCAAAACAGAAGCCATGATATATTCCATGACTTTAGAAGAACGTAGTAATCCTGACGTTATCAATCCATCACGTAAAAGAAGAATTGCTAAGGGTGCTGGTGTTGATATTGCCGATGTTAATAGATTAGTTAAACAATTTGAACAATCTAAGAAACTAATGAAACAATATTCAGGTATGCTAGGAGGCAAAGGCAAAAGAGGAAAGTTCAAAATGCCTTTCCAGTTTTAATTAAAAATAATTTAAGGAGGTGAAGAACAGATGGCAGTTAAAATAAGATTAAAAAGATTGGGCAAAAAGAAAGCTCCTTTCTATAGAATAGTAGTAGCTGATTCCCGTTCTCCAAGAGATGGTAGATTTATAGCTGAAATTGGAACTTATAACCCAAGATCAAATCCAGTTGCAGTAAATATTGATGAAGAAGCAGCAAAGACTTGGTTAGCTAATGGAGCACAACCTACTGAGACAGTTGGAAGACTATTTAAACAAGCAGGAATTTCAAAGTAGTCAAACACCCATGGAGGTGAAATCAATGAAAAAATTAGTAGAAGTTATTGCTACAGCACTAGTAGATAATCCCGAAAAAGTTGAAGTAATAGAAAAAGAAACTGACAAAGCTATTATTGTAGAACTTAGAGTTGCAGATGAAGACATGGGTAAGGTTATTGGTAAGAATGGCCGAATCGCAAAGTGTATTCGTACATTAACAAAAGCAGCAGCAGTTAAGGAAAATAAAAAAGTAGTTGTAGACATATTAGATTAAGCAATTTTTCAACGAAGTTTGATAAGTCAAACTTCGTTGTTTTTCAAAGTAAGTACTCTTAAGAAAGGTTTGATTATTAATGGGTGACCTATTTAAAGTAGGAACTATATCATCTACTCATGGTATTAAAGGTGAAGTAAAAGTATACCCTACTACAGAAGATCTAAGAAAATTCAGTCAACTAAAACACCTAACTTTATATACAGGAGACGATTATATTAACCTTGAGATTGAAGGTGTCAAATACTTTAAAAATCAAGCTATTTTAAAGTTTAAAGGGATTGACAACATTAATGATATAGAAAAATATAAAGGCAAAGAATTATTTGTTAGCAGAGAAAATGCAGTGAAATTAGAAGAAAATGAATACTATGTTGCAGATTTAATTGGATCTACTGTTATCAGTGATGAAACTGATGAATTAGGTCATTTAACAGAAGTTATTAAAACTGGAGCTAATGATGTATATGTAGTTACAACTGATGATGGTAAAGAGATTTTGTTACCAGTTATAAGAGAATGCATATTAGATATTAATATAGAGAAAAAGATTATAAAGGTACATCTAATGGATGGACTTTTGTAGTTTTGAAATTATAAGAAGGTAGATTGGAGGTTCTTATGAATTTTCATGTACTTACACTATTTCCTGAAATGATTGAGCAAGGTTTAGCTACAAGCATTACAGGTAAAGCAATGGAAAAAGGAGTTATTTCTTTAAATGCAGTAAATATACGTGATTATTCAGAAAACAAACATAATCAGGTAGACGATTATCCATACGGAGGTGGTGCAGGTATGGTAATGGCTGCAGGACCTATTTACCGAGCATTTAAAGAAACTAAGAAAAACACCAAAAAGGAAAAGAAAACCCGTGTGATTTATCTAACTCCCCAAGGTGAAGTATTTAATCAAAACATGGCAGAGGAACTTGCAAAAGAAGAAGAATTGATTTTTTTATGTGGCCACTATGAAGGAATTGATGAAAGAGCTTTAGAAATGATTGTTACAGATTACGTTTCAATTGGAGACTATGTTTTAACAGGTGGAGAATTACCAGCTATGGTTATGATTGATGCGATTTCTAGATTAGTTCCAGGTGTATTAAGTAATAAGGCATCTGCTGAATTTGAAACCTTCCATGACAATTTGCTAGAGTATCCACAATACACAAGACCTGAAACCTTTATGGATCAGTCTGTACCCAAAGTATTGTTATCAGGTCATCATGGAAAAATCGAAGAATGGCGAAGGCAACAATCCTTAATTCGCACTGCCAAAAGGCGACCTGATTTATTAAAAAATGCCAAGCTCAGTGAAGATGACAAAAAAGTTTTAAAAAAACTTGCAAAGCATGCAAAAATGTGATAAAATTTTTAATTGTGAGAAGGATGGTCCTCTGCTACAAAACGTATTAAGAACATCTAAATGATAAGGAGGTCACAAGATGAGTTATAATAAAATTATTAAAGATATTGAAGATGCACAACTTAAGGAAAAGGTTGACACTTTTAATGTAGGAGATACTGTTAGAGTACATGCAAAAGTTAGAGAAGGCGTTCGCGAAAGAATTCAGATCTTTGAAGGAGTTGTCCTTAAAAGACAAAATGGTGGCGCAAGAGAAACATTTACCGTAAGAAAGACTTCTAGTGGTGTAGGCGTAGAAAGAACTTGGCCAGTACATTCACCTAATATTGATAGAGTTGAAGTAACAAGAAGAGGTAAAGTAAGACGTGCAAAACTAAACTACTTACGTGGTAGAGTAGGTAAGAGAACAAAAGTAAAAGAAAAGATGTATTAAAATATTAATAATCTTATAAGAAAAAGGGACAACTACTTTAAGTATTGTCCTTTTTCCTGTTTAGAGTGTGTCATGGGGACGTTTCATTTAACACACAAATTCATATTTGTGTGTTAAATGAAACGTCCCCATGACACACTCTGCAAATTATAGTATAATATAAGATAAGTCTATCGTCATGATACAAGGAGATAATATTATGGATTTATATTTGGATTCAGAAAGTAAAAAAGAGAATAAAAAACTAATGTTTGAAATTATAATTTTTCTGATAGCACTTTTATTAGTTATATTGTTTGCTTATCTTATAGTTCATTATGCTTTAGAAAGCACTACTGTTTATGAAGAGTCAATGAGTCCTACCTTATTGGTGGAAGATGAGGTTTTGATTAATAAATTTAAATATCGACTTTCTAATCCTGAACGCTTTGATGTGATTGTGTTTATAAAGACAGATAGGGAACATAGTTATTATAATATTAAAAGGATAATTGGGCTGCCAGGAGAGACAATTCAAATAACTGATGATGGTATATTAGTGAATGGACAGGTTTTAGAAGATATAGTTGAAGTAGAAGATATGCATAATTATGGGCTAGCCAAGGAAGTTGTAACTTTAGATGAAAATGAATACTTTGTCCTAGGAGATAACAGGAACAGTAGTGAAGATAGTAGGTTTGCTAATGTAGGTAATGTTTTAAGAGATGATATTCTTGGTAAGGCATGGATAAGAACAAATAATTTTAATTTTATAAGCAAACTGAACTTACAAGAGAATAATCCAGACGAAGAAGAGAGGTAAATATATGCATTTCCAGTGGTACCCTGGTCATATGACAAAAACAAAAAGAATGATGAAGGAAAACATCAAGTTAATAGATGTTGTTATTGAATTAGTTGATGCAAGAGTTCCTTTAAGTAGTAGGAATCCAGATATTGATGAAATAGCAGCTAATAAACCTAGAATCATTCTACTTAATAAACATGATTTAGCCGATACAAAATATACAAAGCAGTGGGAAGAATATTTTAGGAAAGAAGGATATTACACATCTTTACTAAACTCAAAATCAATTAAGGAAGTTGCTAAAGTAAAAAGTATAATATTTGAAGCCTGTAAGGAAAGAATTGAAAGAAACAAAAGAAGAGGTATGATTAACAAAGCTGTAAGGGCAATGGTAGTAGGTATCCCTAATGTAGGTAAGTCTACATTTATTAATAGTTTTGCAAAAAAAGCTAGTGCCAAGACTGGAAACAAGCCAGGAGTAACAAAAGGCAAACAGTGGATTAAAATAGATAAAAACATTGAATTATTAGATACACCAGGTATACTTTGGCCCAAGTTTGAAGATCAGACTGTAGGACTTAGATTGGCTCTAATAGGTTCAATAAAAGATGAAATACTACAGAGTTATCAGCTAGCTATCGAACTTATCAAGTTTTTAAAGGAAAAATATTCAGATTCTTTGACAAATAGATACGGTATTAGTATAGACAATGATCCTCAGATAATCATAGAAGATATTGCAAAAAGACGAGGATGTATTGAAAAAGGTGGAGAACTAAACTTAGATCAAGCGGCCAATATATTATTAGATGAATTTAGAAATGGACACTTAGGTAAAATCAGTTTAGAACTTCCATAATAAAAGAGATAAAGGTAGGATAAGTCTTGAATAAAACAATAAAAGAAATAAAAGCAGAGTTTGCACAAGCAGAAGATAATCAAACAAAAAGCCTTGATTTTTTAATTAATGAATACAAAAATGATTCCCGTAGTGGTGTAAAACAAATTGTAAACAAATATATCAAACAAAAAGAAGACTTGAGAAAAGAAATTGAGCGAACGAATAATATGAAGGTGTATGAGAAAAAATACAGACAATATACCTATATAGGAGGAATTGATGAGGTTGGCAGGGGACCCTTAGCAGGACCAGTGTGTGCAGCTTGTGTAATATTACCAAAAGATTGTGATATCCTACATATAAACGACTCAAAAAAATTATCAGAAAAAAAGCGTGAAAGCTTATATGATGAAATAATAGAAAAAGCCATATGCTTTGGAGTTGGTAGTTCCAATGCTTCACGTATTGATGAAATAAACATATTACAGGCTACATATGAAGCTATGAAGAATTCAATTGCTGACATGAATCCACAACCTGACTTATTACTTGTAGATGCTGAAACAATACCTAACCTATCTATAGAACAACTTTCAATAATAAAAGGTGATTCAAAAAGTATATCAATAGCTGCAGCAAGTATTGTTGCTAAAGTTGTAAGAGACAGATTAATGGTAGCTTATGATAAGATTTTTCCACAATATAATTTTGCTAGTAACAAAGGTTATGGTAGCAAGGAACATATAGAGGCAATTAAAAAATATGGACCTTGTCCTATACATAGAAGAAGCTTTATAAAGAACTTTATATAAAAGAAAGGTATGGTCATGATTATGAAAGATAAAAAACCAAGCAAGGCAATTGCTTTGTCCTATAATACAAGTGAAGAAGCTCCAAAAGTTGTAGCCACAGGACAGGGCTATGTAGCTGAAAAGATCTTGGATATTGCTAAAGAAAAAAAAGTGCCCATACATAAAGATGAAAAATTAGTAGAACAACTTAGCACTTTAAATCTTGGTGAGAATGTCCCACCAGAACTTTATGAAGTAGTTGCCCAAATTCTAGTATTTGTAGGAGATATGGATAAAATTAAGAGTAAGGTTTATGATCTATAAGTAAGAGGTGTGTTTAGTTGAGTAAATATAATAAGAGAGCAATAGGCACAAAATATGAAGAAGTAGCCATAAAACATCTTGAAAGCAATGGATATAATATTATAAGCAAGAATTTTAGATGTAAAAACGGTGAAATTGATATAGTGGCCAAAGATGGTAAGTACCTTACATTTATTGAAGTAAAATACCGTTCAAGCTTAAAATACGGCTACCCCCAAGAAGCAATTAATACTAATAAAATTAGAAGAATTACTAACACTGCAAAATACTACATGTTAAAGAATAGTATTTCTTATGACACCCCTTGTCGTTTTGATGTGGTAGCAATTCAAGATGAAGAAATCAAAATAATCAAAAATGCTTTTGAATTATGATATGGAGGTCTTATGGAATTTATAAATACTAATAATGCAATCTTAGAAAGGAATGGTAAAGCGCCCTATATAACATTTCCAGCCTTATCTAAGATTTCTTTTATTAAACATGGATTTTCAACAAGGCTTGGAGGAGTAAGCAAAGGAAATTTATCATCAATGAATTTTGATTTCTCCAGAGAAGACAGAAAAAATGTAGAAGAAAACTACAAAATCATAAGTGATAGTATAGGCTTTAATCATAATGATTTAGTCCTATCAGACCAAGTTCATAAAAGCAATATTCTTCTTGTTACAAATGATGATAGAGGTAAAGGTATAAGAAAAAAAAGAGATTATAAAGAGATAGATGGGCTTATTAGTAACACAAAGGGACTAGTACTAGCAACATTTTATGCAGATTGCGTTCCCTTGTATTTTGTAGATACAAAAAAGAAAGCCATAGCATTAACTCATTCTGGTTGGCGTGGTACAGTAAAAGGCATAGCTGCAAAAACCATAGAAGCAATGGAAGAAAACTTTGCTTCAAACCCCAAAGATATAGTAGCAGTTATAGGTCCATCAATTTGTAAAGAATGTTATGAAGTAAGTGAAGATGTTGCAAATGAATTTATTGAAGTGTTTAACGAAGAACAAATAAAAGAAATTATAGAAAAAAAAGATAATACAAATAACAAATATCTACTGGACTTGTGGAAGGCAAATAAGCACATACTCCTAGAAGCAGGACTATTAAAAGAAAATATAAATATATCTGCTGTATGTACAGCCTGCAATTCTAACTTGTTATTTTCCCATCGGGCATCTAATGGAAAAAGAGGAAGTTTAGCAGCCTTTCTAACAATAAAGTAGTAAGAAAATGTTATTGATTAATAAAATCCAAACTGATATACTATAAATTGGAGAAATGAGTGAATTAATTTATGAAAGATAAAGGACATCTTATATTTGGTGTACTAAAGGATAGCATTGCTTGGAATCTTGACATTGAGCCAGGTGATAAGCTACTTAGTATTAATGATCATGAAATTATAGACGTATTAGATTATCATTATGGAATATCTGATTCAAATTTAGTTATACTAATTGAGAAAAAGAATGGCATGCAATGGGAGATAGATATAGAAAAGGACATAGAAGAAGATTTAGGTATTGTTTTTGAAGAAGGCCTAATGGATTCTTATCGTTCCTGTACTAACAAGTGTATCTTTTGTTTTATAGACCAGATGCCTCCAGATATGAGAGAGACCTTATACTTCAAAGACGATGATGCAAGATTGTCATTTTTGCAAGGGAATTATATAACACTTACCAATTTATCTGATGAAGATGTTGAAAGAATTATTTATTATAAATTATCTCCGATAAACATATCAGTTCACACTACTAACAAAGAGCTTAGATCTAAGATGTTAAACAATCGCTTTGCAGGAGAGGCTCTAGACAAGCTTCAAACCCTTTATGATAATAATATTATTATGAATGGTCAAATCGTTCTATGCAAAGGGATTAACGATGCTAAGGAGCTAGAAAAGACCATAGAGGACCTGGCAGAATATATTCCCCTTATGAGAAGTTTATCTGTAGTTCCAGTTGGAATAACAAAGTATAGAGAAGGTTTAGCAAGTCTTGAAAACTTTGATGCAAAAGACTCAAAAGAAGTAATAGATATAATTAATTATTGGCAAGAAAAGTGCCTAAAAGATAAGAAGACACGATTTGTATATGCTAGTGATGAATGGTATCTAAAAGCTGGACTTACATTGCCCGGTGAAGAAGAGTATGAAGGCTATCTACAAATTGAAAATGGTGTGGGAATGACTCGCTCATTTATAGAAGAGTTCAAGGAAGAACTTCATTCTAACAAAACCAATCCAACCCAAAAGGCTATATCTCTTGTAACCGGGAAACTTGCAGGGCCAATAATAAAAGAACTAATAAAACAAATTAATGAAGTTTATCCAAACATTCATGTAAATGTATATATTATAGAAAATGAATTCTTTGGAACAGATATAACTGTTACAGGCCTAATTACAGGCCAAGATATTATAAAGCAATTAGAAGATAAGGACCTAGGAGAAGTCTTACTTTTACCAAGTGTAATTTTAAAGCACGGGGAAGAAGTTATGTTAGATGATCTAAGCATAGCAGACATAGAAGAGGCACTCCAAACTGAGGTTACTATAGTAAATGACGACGGAAAATCCTTTCTAAAAGCTATAATAGACGAAAGGCGAGGTAAGTATAATGAGTAAAGCAATTGTTGCAGTGGTAGGAAGGCCAAATGTTGGTAAGTCCACCTTATTCAACGCATTAGCAGGTGAGCGTATCTCCATTGTAGAAGATACACCTGGTGTAACAAGAGACCGTATTTATGCAGATGTAGATTGGCTAAACCATAACTTCACACTAATAGATACAGGTGGTATAGAACCAGATAGTAAAGATATAATGTTAACCTATATGCGAAATCAAGCAGAAGTAGCTATAGATACTGCAGATGTGATTATGTTCTTAGCAGATGTAAGGCAAGGTCTTATAGACGCAGATTTTAAGGTTGCAGATATGCTTAGAAAGTCTGGCAAAGAAGTTATTTTAGTAGTTAATAAGGTAGATGATTTTCAAAAGTTTATGCCAGATGTATATGAATTTTATAACTTAGGCATAGGTGAACCATTTCCAGTTTCAGCTTCAGGCAAGTTAGGTATTGGCGACATGCTAGATGAATTAGTAAGTAAGTTTCCAGACAAAGAAACTAAGGACCAAGAGGATGAAAGTCCAAGAATAGCAATAGTAGGAAAACCTAATGTAGGCAAATCATCTATAGTTAACAAACTAGCAGGAGAAGACAGAGTAATAGTAACAAATATTGCTGGAACCACAAGAGATGCCATAGACACCGTTGTAAAATATCATGATAATGAATATGTCTTTATAGATACAGCAGGTCTTAGGAGAAAAAGCAAAGTAAAAGAAAATATAGAGTACTTTAGTATTGTTCGTACGGTAGCAGCCATTGATAAATCTGATGTAGTTATAATTGTTATTGATGCAGTAGAGGGAGTAACAGAACAAGATGCCAAAATAATTGGTATCGCCCATGATAGAGGAAAAGGCATAATAATTGCAGTAAATAAGTGGGATGCTATTGAAAAAGATAACAAAACAACCTTAGAGTACACTGACAAAATACGAAAGACATTATCCTTTGTTCCATATGCTGAAATAGTATTTATATCTGCACTTACAGGACAAAGACTAAATAAACTTTTTGAATTAATTGAACAAGTTATACAGTTTCAAAACTTACGTGTACCAACAGGTGTGTTAAATGAAATTTTAACAGAGGCCACGGCCCTTCATCAACCACCATCTGATAAAGGAAAACAATTACGCTTATATTATATAACTCAAGTAGCGGTAAAACCGCCGACTTTTGTTATCTTTGTAAATAATAAAGAATTATCACATTTTTCATACATTAGATATATTGAAAATAAAATCCGTGATACTTTTGGTTTTTCTGGTACATCCCTTAAATTAATTACTAGGGAGCGAAAGGGAAGTAAATAATGGTTATTTTAAAGATTATAATATGTATAATTATAGGATACTTTTTCGGAAATGTTTCAACTAGTTACTTAGTAAGCAAGAAGTATGATATGGACATTAGAAAGCATGGAAGTGGTAATGCTGGTGCAACTAATGTCTTAAGAGTAGTTGGAGCAAAAGCAGCAATCATCACGTTTTTTGGAGATGCATTAAAAGCAGTCTTTGCAATTTACCTAGTTAGATACTTGCTTTATCCATCGGATGATATGGGAGCGATACTATCACTATATACAGGTATAGGCGTTGTATTAGGCCATAACTATCCGTTTTGGTTACAAGGTAAAGGTGGTAAAGGAATAGCTGCAACTGGTGGAGTTATGTTTGCAATGGATATAAGACTTGCACTTTTAGCAATTATTATATTTGCATTAGTTGTTGTTATTAGCAAATATGTATCAGTAGCCTCTCTAACTATTAGTTTGCTGTTACCAATATGGTTAATGATAAGATATCCAGGGCAGACTTATCTACATATATTAGGTTGGATATTTGCAGTCTTTGCATATTATAGACACCGAGAAAATATAAAAAGATTAATTAATGGAACTGAAAATAAAATAAGCCAAAAGAAAAAAGTAAGAAAAAATTCCGAGGTAGAAGAAGGAGATTAATATGGTTAATATCGGTATTATAGGTGCAGGTAGTTGGGCAGGAGCTATAGCGATATTGTTAAACAATAATGGGCATAAGGTTGAAATGTGGTCTCATGATCAATCTATTGTAGATGTATTTAATGAAACTAGACAGATTAAGAATGCCTTACCTGATATGTTTTTTGATGAGTCTATAGAAATTAGCACTGATTTAGAAAGAGTATCTACTAATAAAGATGTTATTGTAGTTGCAGTAGCCTCTCCTTTTGTAAGAAGCACTGTAACAAAGGCAAAAGCTTTCATGAAAGATAAGCAAATTATAGTTAATTGCAGCAAGGGTATAGAAGATAGCTCACTAAAGACATTAACAGATGTAATACTAGAGCTTGTACCAAATTCTCATGTGGCCGTATTATCAGGCCCTAGTCATGCTGAGGAAGTAAGCAAGTCAGTCCCAACAACTGTTGTGGTAGGAGCAAGTGATAAAGTCACAGCTAAATTTCTACAAGACGTTTTTATGAATGAGAATTTCAGAGTTTATACTAGTAATGACTTACTAGGAATTGAAATAGGTGCAGCCCTTAAAAATGTTATTGCTTTAGCTGCTGGAACATCTGATGGTCTTGGCTTTGGAGATAATACAAAGGCAGCTTTAATGACAAGAGGTATAGCAGAAATTACAAGACTTGGTATAGCCATGGGTGGAAATCCTGAAACTTTCGCTGGACTTTCAGGAATGGGAGACTTAATAGTAACTTGTTCAAGCAAACATAGTAGAAATCGAATGGCAGGCTATTATATAGGAAAAGGATATACTGCAAAAGAAGCTATGGACAAAGTTCAACAGGTAGTAGAAGGTGCAAATTCTGCAAAGGCAGCACTGGCCTTGGCAAAAAAATACAATGTTGAAATGCCAATTGTAGAACAGATTAATTTAGTGTTATTCGAAGACAAAAATCCAAAAGAAGCAGTTTCAAATTTACTACTTAGAAATAAAAAAGAAGAATTTTAAAGAAGACTAACTTCAAATAAAAGTCATATAAAAAATGATTACAATTTTCAACAGAGATTGTAGTCATTTTTTGTCGTATTAAAAGTTACTTTGTTAGCAAATGTAAAAACAGTGATTTATATTGAAAAATCAAAATTTCTGGGCTTATAGTGTTGACATCTTTAGACAAAATCGAATATAATAAGTATATATGTGAGACTTTTCATAGTTATATTGGAAAAATGGAATAGTGGAGGTTGTTTTGACTAATTATACATATAAAGAAAAGTTTAGAAAATTAAATAAAATAATTATATCAATCTTATTGATTTTAAGTATAACCATACATACAGGCATGAAAGTAGAAGCTTATCCTTTACAAGGATATGTAACAGGTAATACTGTTAATGTAAGAAAAGGTGATTCTACATCCTATGCAAGTGTTGCTAAGTTAAATAAAGAGCATTCTGTTACAGTTCTAGAACAAAGTTCTAAGACTAGTTGGTATAAGATTGAATTTGTCTTAAATGGAAAGACCATGCAAGGATGGATGTCAAACCAGTACATAAGATTAGATGTTAAATATGCTGAAGATCCGGTTTTTGAAGAACAGCTAAACAAGCAAAAATTTCCAGAAAGCTACAAACCATACTTAAGAGATTTACATGCAGTTCATCCCAACTGGGAGTTTATAGCCTTACATACTGGCTTGGACTGGAATACAGTTATTAAAAATCAAGTAAATCCTGTCTATAGAAGTTTTGTACCAGCATCTAGTATTGCATCATGGAAATCCATAGAGAATGGTGCTTATAATTGGGACAAGGGTACTTGGTATAATTTTGAACCAGGTTGGGCAGCTGCATCAACTGAAATAGTTCAATATTTTATGGATCCACGTAATTCCTTAGTTAGCAGTGGAGAAGTTTTGCAATACTTATCTCTAGGCTGGACAGGCAAAGAAACAAAAGCTGGTGTTCAAAATATTATCAAAGGAAGTTTTATGGATAAAAGTAACTTAGACTATGCCCAGTATTTTATGGATGCAGGCAAGACTAATGGAGTAAGTCCATATCACTTAGCGACTAGAGTTATTCAAGAAGTTGGAATAAATGGTAGTGGAAGTGTTAAAGGGCCCTACTATAATTTTTATAATATAGGAGCAACAGGAAACAATCCAGTTGAGGCAGGAATTAATTATGCAAAGGCACAGGAATGGAATACACCTGAAAAATCAATAACAGAAGGTGCTAGATTTATAACTAATGGCTACATAAATACAGGACAAGACACCTTGTACTTACAAAAGTTTGACGTGGTTGATGGAGGTAATGGATATTACTGGCATCAATATATGACTAATATACAAGCGCCAACTAATGAAGCAAAAAACATGAGAAAGACTTTTCCGGACTTTAACAATGGACACTTAATCCTTAAGATACCTGTATATAAGAGTATGCCAAATACAGCATGTATAAAGCCAACATCAACAGGAAGTCCTAACAACTTATTATCATCATTAAGTGTAAATGGTTATTCATTAACACCATTCTTCAATAAATTTAATACTACATATGATTTAATAGTTCCAGACAATGTAACAAGTATTACAATTTCGGCAAAATCTGTGTTATCAAGTACTACAGTATCCGGAATCGGTAAACATAATCTTAAGAGTGGAGCCAATGTAATAAAAGTTATTAGTAAGGCACAAAACGGCCAATCAAAAGAGTATATAATTAATGTTTCTAGAGGCAAGGTTGAAACACCGAGTCCACCTAGTAACCCGGATGAAATTAATATATCTACTTCTTATAAAGTAACTAGCAATATTACAGGAGTTGCTCCAGGAACTTCAGTTGATTCCTTTAAAAAGAATATAAAGGTAAATGATGCAACTGTAGAGCTTGTAAATTCTGACGGAACAGTAAGAACTGGTAATGTAGGAACAGGAAGTATTCTGCAAATCAAGAAAGATAATAAAGTTGTAGATCAATATCCTGTGGTTATTTATGGAGATACCAACGGAGATGGAATTATTAATATAGTTGATTTAGCAAATGTTCAAAAACATTTATTAAATGTTACTAAACTAGAAGGAATATATGCTGAGGCTAGTAATACTAAAAAAAGTGGAAATGAAATAAATATAGTTGATTTAGCAAATGTTCAAAAACATTTATTGAATGTAAGCAAAATTAGTCAATAGTAAAAAAAGAAGGGTAAATTTATGAAAAGGACAAATTTCAGATATATTATATTAAGTATTTTTGCTATAATATTAACAATAATCCTACAAGGGAAAACAGCCTTAGCTGCTTCAGGTTCGGTTACTGCAGGTGGTGGTGGAACTGTTCGAGTTGGAGATACAGTAAGCATATCTTTAAATGTTAAATCAGATGAGACCATGTATGCAATAGAAATGGGAGTTCAATATGATTCCAATGTCTTAGAATTTGTTTCGGGAACCTCTGCTAATAATGCAGGAAGTACTGTAATGGTAAAACATGCAACATCAAGTGATAATGAAACTATAAGTCTAAAATTTAAGGCAAAACAACCAGGAACAAGTTCTATATCATTAAGTGGAGCAACCGCAGTAGGTACTGATAAGTTTCAACTAACAACTTCAGGAACTTCAGTAACAGTAGCAGCTCCAGGAAACTACTCCAAAGATAACTCCCTGAAATCATTAAAGATTTCACCAGGAAGCTTATCACCTGCTTTTACTCCTCACACAGTTAATTACACAGCTATAGTACCAAGTTCTACAAGCAAGTTAACTGTTGATGCTCAAGTAAGTAATGCTGCAGCTAAAGTTATATCAGTAACAGGTGCAAACAGTTTATCAGCTGGAAGAAATGATGTAAAAATACTTGTAGAGGCAGAAGATGGTACTCAGGCAACATATACTATAGTTGTTACAAGAGAACAAGGTGCAGCAGTCCCGACGGATATTCCAGAGGTTACTGTAACGCCAGAACCCTCACCTAGTTCAGAGCCAGAGTTGCCACCCGTAACAGTGCATATGGACGGAAAGAGCTTACAGATTAAAAGTGATTTTGATACATCTGTTTTACCAGAATCTTTTAAAGTAGCAAATCTTATATACAATGGAAACGAAGTTATAGGAGCAACAAGCTTAACAGGAAACTTGAACTTGCTATATTTAACAGATACAAATGATGAAAATGGTGATTTATATATATATGATGAGGAATCACAAAGTCTTTATGAATACATAGAAATAGAAGCTAGGGGTGGAAGACATATAATTATTCCTTATGATGAAAGTCTTTCTATACCAGATAATTTCATCCCAGTAAACTTTAAAATAAACGAGGATGAGATATCAGCTTGGCAATTAGAAGGCATCGATAGTGATGAATATTACATAGTTTATGCTATGGACGGATATGGCAATAAGGACTTTTATAATTATGATACAGTTGGTCAAACCTTCCAACGTTTTTCCTTTGACATAATGGAAACCCTTACAAATAGTTTTTCCGAGGAAGATGCTAGCAGTATACTAGAAAAAGAAAGTTTACTAAATGAAGAAATGGCAAACTTAAGGGCAGAACATAAAGAAGAGATAAGTTTTCGTCATAAGGTAATTATTGCATTGGCCATCTTATCAGCACTGCTTCTAATATTTTTAACAAATATGTTACTTAGAAATAGATTTTTAAAAGATGACTTAGCAGAATATGATGATTATGGTAATCTTTTTGATTCACCAGGCTCAGCAACTGACAGTGATGATATAGAAGACCTCATAGAGGAAGAATATGCACTTACAAAAGATAGTAAGGTAGTTAAAGACAAGACAGACGATAAAGCCAAAGATATCTTTGAAGAAATAGACAAGGAAACAGAAGATAATGAGGAAGACACTGAATTCAAAAGTGCTTCTTTAGAAGAAATATTTGAGTTTCTAAATGTAGATGATATTGATGAAGATGATTTGATTTAAAAGCAAAAGAATTAAAATTTATGGCTCTATGTCAAGTGTTGGGGTGCGATTCTATCGAATCGTGCTCCATTACTA
>CAZOGN010000005.1:0-55349 GCA_964579655.1 uncultured Lachnospiraceae bacterium | reverse complement strand
ATAATATCATAAAATTTACAAACAAATAGAAGCCCTTATATAAGGGCTTCTATTTGTTTAAATGTTGTTACTTTCTAAATCTAGCAAATGCTTTTTAACATTTAGTCCACCACCATATCCAACGAGTTTACCATTTGAACCAATAACTCTATGACAGGGGATAAATAAAGATATGGGATTTTTATTATTAGCCATTCCAATGGCTCTACACGCCTTAGGATTACCAATTAAAATTGCAATTTCTTTATAGCTTCGCGTCTCCCCATAGGGAATTAATAATAATGTCTCCCAAACCTTTTTTTGAAAAGGAGTTCCAATAGGATTGAGGGGTAGTGAGAAGTCTTTTCTGTATCCTAAAAAATATTCTTTTAATTGTATGCTTGCATTATGTAAGAGTGTGGTTTCTTGAATTACATAATTATCTGAAATTTCAATTTTTTTAAAGGAGAGTTCTAATATACTACCATTAGACTCTGAAAGAGTAATAGTGCCTATTTCTGTATCATATTTGTAAGAATATATCATGTTTTTACTCCGTGTTAATTTCTCATAGTTTTTGAAAATTAGATGTATTTAACAAATACATTACTATATATAACTGTCAAAGTAAAGACGGGGAAATAAACTGACGTTATTGCCCGCAACTCGCTAAAGTCTGTTAATTGTGCTATAATACAGAGTAGTGAAAGAAAAATCAGCATATGATAGCAGTATATTCAGACTTTAATAATATAAAAATTAAGAGAGCAAATATTAAATAAGCTTCACAAAGCTATGGAACTTCCATAGCTTTTTCAATGTATAATTCGCTGTTAAGGCTATAACATATCAACAGATATATGTTAGTAATCGTAAAATTTTAATGCGTTTTATTTAACGAGCAAGGAGATGAATTTAATGAATCAAGACATTCTTAATGTAAGGGACTTATGTGTCAAATTTTATTTAGAAGACCGAATTGTTCCTGCAGTTGATGGAGTGAGTTTTTCTCTTTCAAAAGGAGAAACTTTAGGCATAGTTGGCGAATCAGGATGTGGAAGAAGTGTTACAGCCCTTTCGATTCTTAGGTTACTCCAGACTCCCCCTGCTAAGATTGTTAAAGGTGAAGTTTGGTTTAAAGGTGAGAATATTCTTGATAAAAATGATGAAGAAATGAGAGAAATCCGAGGAAATGAAATATCAATGATCTATCAGGAGCCTATGACGGCCCTTAATCCTGTTTTTACTATTGGAAATCAGATATCTGAAGTGTTTATAGTTCATAAAAATTTATCTAAAAAAGAAGCACTTTTAAATTCTATAGAAATGCTTAAGTTAGTGCAAATTCCAATACCTGAAGAAGTTTATGAAAATATAAGTCATAAATATGGTCTTGATCAGCCATTTATTGCTCAATACCTTAATTTTATTAAAAGTGTTATTAAAGGAGATCTTGGCGTATCTATTCTTCAAGAGAGGCCTGTAATAGTTATGATTAAAGAAAGACTTCCCATAACCTTAGGGATAGGATTGCTAGGTTTTGTAATAACATTTGTAATTGCCATTCCAGTTGGAGTTTTAGCAGCTGTAAAAAGAAATACATGGGCTGATTATATATCGATGTCTCTTGTTTTGATAGGGCAATCACTTCCTACTTTTTGGTTTGGAATGTTGCTATTGTATTTTTTTGCATACAAACTTGGCTGGTTTCCTATTTCCGGAGATGGAAGTATAAGACAACTTGTTTTACCTAGTATAGCTATAGGATTAACTAATGCAGCCGGAACTGCAAGGATGGTCAGGTCTAATATGTTAGAAGTTTTAAATATGGATTATATAAGGACTGCTAAGGGCAAAGGACTTTTAGAAAAAAGAGTTATTTACAAACATGCTTTAAAAAATGCCATGATTCCCATCATTACAATGATGGGTTTAAGGCTTGGTTGGATACTTGGTGGTTCAGTTGCCCTTGAAATTATATTTAGCCTTCCAGGGTTAGGTAGACTTATGGTGGATTCTATATTATCGAGAGACTTTCCAGTTGTAATGGGCTCAATGATAGTTTTAGCTTCATCAATTATTTTGGCTAATCTTTTGGCAGATATATTGTACGCAGTTGTAGATCCACGAATTAGAGAAGAATAATTTATGATAGAAGGTGATAAGGAATGGAAGCAGTAAAGAGATTTTTCAAACATAAGGGTGCTAAATTTGGAGCTATTATTATTTTTCTATTTATTGTCAGCGCTTTGCTAGTATCAGTTATAACTCCATATGCATATGATGAACCTGACATAACAGCAATGCTACAGTCCCCCAATATGGAACACTTTTTTGGAACTGATGAGTTTGGTAGAGATATATTTAGTAGAGTAATTTATGGCTCTAGAATATCCTTATATGTAGCTTTTATAGCAGTAGTATTTTCTCTTATAACAGGTTCTGTTTTAGGTGCATTAGCAGGATATTACGGTGGAAAAGTTGATTATATTATTACTTCTATTACTGACATAGCCTACTCTTTTCCAACAACGTTACTGGCTATAGCTTTTATTGCAATACTTGGTCCAGGACTTAAAAGTGTAGTAATAGCAATTTCTTTAGCAAGTTGGTCAGGTTATTGTAGGGTGGTCAGAGGGCAATTTATATCTCTCAAAAATCGTGAGTTTGTTGATGCTGCTCGTATTCTTGGCATGAATGATGGAAGGATAATGTTTGGACATATACTCCCTAATACACTTGCCCCTATTATCGTTATGGCGACACTAGAATTACCTAAAGCTATTGTTATAGAGGCTTCTTTAAGCTTTTTAGGACTTGGAACTCAACCTCCACTACCTAGTTGGGGAGTTATTTTAGATAGTGGTAAGGGATTTATAGGTATGGCACCATGGATATCATTTTTCCCAGGATTAATGATAATGTTAGTAGTAATGGGATTTAATCTATTTGGCGATGCTCTAAGAGACTTTTTGGATCCTAATTTATAAAAAACATTTGACTTACAATATCTAATCTGATATAATTAGCAAGTTAGATGTTGAGAATTGTGCCTTAAAATAATTAGCTTAAAAATAAGCTTAGTTGAAAGAAGTATTAGATAAAAAATTTTGCAAATAATATGATTAATTACACTCTTAATTAATTTAAATTAAGAGTTTTTTTATGGGGTACAATGGGTAGAATATAAAGAGTAAAACAAGGTGTTTTATAAGAAGAAAGGAATTAATGAATGCAAGTAGTAAAATTTGAAGAACTAGGAATTGCAGATCCTATATTAGAAGCAGTGGCTGAAATGGGATTTGAGGAAGCTTCAGCCATACAGGCTAAGGCAATCCCTGCTATGTTATCTGGAAGGGATATAATAGGCCAGGCACAGACAGGGACAGGAAAAACAGCTGCATTTGCTATACCAATGTTACAATTGATAGATCCAAGCATTAAAAAATTACAAGGTGTAGTTTTATGTCCAACAAGGGAATTGGCTATTCAGGTAGCAGACGAATACAGAAAATTAGCCAAATTTATGCATGGTATAAAGGTACTTCCTATATACGGAGGTCAGGAAATATCAAAGCAGATACGCTCTCTTAAAGGAGGCGTACAAATAATAATTGGAACTCCAGGTCGAGTTATGGACCATATGAGGAGGAGAACTGTTAAGCTTGATGGTGTCAAAGTAATGGTGTTAGATGAAGCTGATGAGATGTTAAATATGGGATTTAGGGAAGACATAGAGACTATATTGAAAGACATACCAAAGGAGAGGCAAACAGCCTTATTTTCAGCAACTATGCCAAGAGCAATAAGAGATATTGCCAAAACATATCAAAACAATGCAGAAGTTATTAAAGTGGTAAAAAAAGAATTAACAGTGCCAGAGATAGAGCAATACTATTATGAAGTAAGTAAGAAGAATAAAATAGAAATTTTATGTAGGTTAATAGACATGTATAATCCTCATCTATCATTAGTATTTTGTAATACAAAAAGACAGGTAGACGATTTGGCCATGCAGCTACAAGGAAGAGGCTATTTTGCTGAAGGCTTACATGGTGATTTAAAGCAAGCGCAAAGAGATAGAGTTATGAATGGCTTTAGAAATGGAAATACAGAAATTTTGATTGCTACTGATGTGGCTGCAAGAGGTATTGATGTAGATGATATAGAGGCAGTATTTAATTACGATGTACCGCAAGACGACGAATACTATGTACATCGTATTGGAAGAACAGGACGTGCGGGAAGGACAGGAAGAGCATTTACATTAGTTGTAGGTAAAGAAGTATATAAACTAAAGGGAATTGAAAGATATTGTAAGTCTAAGATTGTTTTACAGCCAATACCATCAATTGATGATGTTACAACTGTTAAGGCTGAAAAGGTTTTAGAAAATGTTAAGGAAGTAATAGATTCTGAGGATTTATCTAAATATATTGATATAGCAGAAGCGTATATTAATAATGAAGATTATACTGCCCTTGACATAGTAGCTGCGCTCCTCAAAATTAACATGGGAGCAGGTAATGCTGACTTAGAAGAGGAACAATTCTTTGATTATGGCAATACTGGTGCTGAAAGAGGGATGGCTAGACTTTTTATCAACATAGGAAAGAAGCAAAAGGTAAGGCCAGGAGATATATTAGGAGCTATTGCGGGTGAAACAGGAATGCCTGGGAATTTGGTTGGTACAATTGATATGTATGATAAATACACATTTGTAGAAGTTCCAAGAGAACATGCTGGTGAAGTGATTAACGTTATGAGAAAATCAAAAATCAAAGGTAAAAGTATTAATATAGAGCCTGCTAATTCAAAATAGAAATAAAAAAGTAAAAGATATAAATATCATTGCATATTTATATCTTTTATTATATTATTAACATCTTTTTTGATTAAGCATCTTTACATTCAAGACACCTTCCGAAGAAGAATGTACTATGACCAAGGATTTCACCATCAATTTCAGACTTGGCAGAATCGGTTACCATGGATATAAAGTCCGAACTCATAAAAACATCTGAAACATTAGAACATTCTGTACATACAAAGTGGTAATGTGGGGATGTGTTTGCATCAAATCTATCCTTACCGTCACCAGTAGCAAATTTAATAACTTCACCTTGTCCTACTAATAAATTAAGATTACGGTATATAGTACCAAGACTTATATTAGGATATTCTTTGCGAATATTTGAATAGATCATATCAGCTGTAGGATGCTCTACAGTATGGGCTAAATATTTTTTTATTGATTCGCGCTGACGGCTATACTTTAATGCCATTTTATCCACCTCCTTGGTATTATTAATACTATTGCTATTTTAGAAAAAAGTCAAGTACATCTAATAAGCTTAGATTAATTAACTTATTATTTCTCATGTGGGAATTGGAAGAGTTGCCACAAGCATAAATATAACGTGACAAGTGCTACCAGCCATTACAAACAAGTGAAATATTTCATGAGCACCAAAATTAGGGTGAATTTTATCAAACAAAGGAAGCTTGAGAGCATAAATCACTCCACCAACTGTATATAAAATCCCACCTGCAAGTAACCATAGAAAACTTGCTAAGGATAGAGTATCAAATAATGGTTTGAAAGCAAATATACAGGTCCAGCCCATGATGATATATATAGTTGAAGACATCCATTTGCGAGGATTAGACATAAAAAGTGTAACAAATAACCCTGCAATTGCCATAAGCCAGATTATAATTAGCATAGCATAGCCTACAGGTCCTTTTAAGATTATTAGGCAAATGGGTGTATATGTGCCAGCAATCAAGCAATAAATCATTATATGATCAAACTTTCTTAGTTTTTTGTTAATCTTGTCGGTTAAATCAAGAGTATGATATAATGTACTTGCAGTGTATAAAGAAATAAGACTAATAGAGAATATGGCAACAGAAACTATATGTGTATAACTATAATATTTTATAGATCTCCACATAAGGAAAACTGAAGCGAAAATTGATAATATTGCCCCAATAAAATGGGTAAGTGCACTACCTGGATCCTTTACTCTACTGATTAGTTTTGTCAACAATAGGTCCCCCCTTTCAATTTAATGATAAGAATATATTAATAATAGTTTATTTAAGGAATAAAATCAAGAAATATTTGTTAATATTATGGAGGTTTTACATGAAAGATATTAAAACAGTTAAAGTTGGTGATGTGGTAAAATTAAAAAAAAGTCATCCCTGTGGTAGTTTTGAATGGGAAGTCTTACGTGTGGGAATGGACTTTAGACTTAAGTGCATAGGCTGTAGCCACCATGTTATGATTCCTAGAAGGAAAATAGAAAAAAACATAAAGGAAATTAAAAAGAAAAAACCCCTTGAATAAGGTTGTAAATTATGTTAAAATGCATTGTTGTGATATGTTAAACAAATTTTCCTTGCTCTTTACATATATCTATAAGAGATATTAGATGGAGGGCCAGAGACCAAAAGGAGGTGCAAGCAACTATGAACAAGTATGAATTAGCTTTAGTTGTTAATGCAAAAATCGATGATGAAGCAAGAACTAAAACAGTTGAAACTGTAAAAGAACTCATTTCACGATTTGGAGGAACAATTACCAATGTTGATGAATGGGGTAAGAGAAGACTAGCTTATGAGATTCAAAAAATGCGAGAAGGATATTACTACTTCATCCAATTCGATGCTGATTCCAATGCTCCGCGTGAAATAGAAGATCGTATACGCATTATGGAAGATGTAATCAGATACCTGTGCATTCGACTAGACGCATAGTAGAAGGGGGTTATCCGAAGTTATGAACAAAGTAGTATTAATGGGAAGACTAACAAGAGATCCAGAGGTTAGGTATGCAAAGGCAGACAATAGTTTAGCAATAGCTAGATATACATTAGCAGTTGATCGCCGTTTTAAGAGAGAGGGAGAGCAAGAAGCAGATTTTATCTCCTGTACTGTATTTGGCAAGTCAGCTGAATTTGCTGAGAAGTATTTCCATCAAGGAATTAAAATTGTAATATCAGGAAGAATTCAGACCGGAAGTTATACTAACCAAGAAGGACAAAAAGTTTATACGACAGATGTTATAGTAGAAGAACAGGAATTTGCTGAAAGCAAAGCTGCATCAGAAAGATATCAGCAGCAAGGTCAGGCTTACACTTCTAAGCCAAACCCAGAAGATGCCGTAGGAGATGGATTTATGAATATTCCTGATGAATTAGAAGAAGAATTGCCATTTATTTAATTAGGCAAGAAGGAGGTATGAAGTGGCATACAATAATAATAACAGAAATAGAAAATTCCGTAGAAGAAAGAAAGTATGTGCTTTTTGTGCGGATAAAAAATATACAGGAATAAATTATAAAGATACAATGAAAGTTAAAAGATATGTATCTGAAAGAGGTAAGATTTTACCAAGAAGAGTTAGTGGTACTTGTGCAAAACATCAAAGAGCTTTAACAGTAGCTGTTAAAAGAGCCAGACATATTGCACTAATGCCATATACATTAGATTAATTTTAAGTTTATTATAATTGTAAATATTAAAGCCCTTGAATAAATTATAGAAATACTTATTCGAGGGCCTTTTTATTTGCTGACAAATCTTAAATCATTAATATCTAAAAAGTCTTTAACTGCTACAGAAACCCCACCTAATAAAATAGAAGTGTGATGTAGTTTAGATGGATAAATATGAAGGACATCGTTTAATCTACTATTAAGAGAATGTTCTATATCTTTAGTTAGTTCGGGAAAGTGATGAGTAAAGGAACTATTTATTATTACAATATCAGGATTGTATAGGTTAAGAATGTTGTTAATGCAGACAGTCATATACTTAACAAACTTTTGAAATATAGCAATGGCATCCTTGTTAGCAAGCTTATACATTGAAGATAACATATCAAAATCGACATAATCCAAATTTGTTGCTTCTTTAAACTCTTTTAACAATGCTTTTTCTGATAGATATTGTTCCAAACACCCTTTATTGCCACATGGGCAATCTCTGCCATCTACATCAACAATAGTATGACCAATTTCACCGGCGTATCCACTAAAACCAGTATATAAATCACCATTTATAAAGAGGCCTAGTCCTACTCCAGAGTGTACACTAATGCTTGCAATGTTTTTGTAATTAGGCATATATGATAGTTCTCCTAATACAGACAGATTTGCTTCATTTTCTATAAAAACTTTTGTATTAAAACGTTGATTAAGAAAACTTGATAAATCAAATTCTGACAAGCTATAATATGGGGTAAATGAAATCTGATCATTATGTATAACGCCATGTATTCCAAGAGTAATACCAATAAGTCCATAAGTGGATGACTCTGCTTTTTGTTTTATGCAATCTATAATTTCAACAAGAACATCTCGAATTCCTTCATTGTCATTTGGAGTTTCACGTTCTAATACTTTGATCTTTTCCCCTAACAAATCAGATTGTAGGGCAATAATTTTGTCTACTCCAATTTCAATACTAATAACATATCCAGCATTTGCGTTAAAAGCAAGAAGTATTGGTTTTCTTCCCAACTTTGTGTTGTCACTTCCAACCTCTAAAACAAAATTTTTTTCTAAAAGCTTTACAACAATAGAAGAAACAGTTGTTTTTGTTAAGCCTAATTCTTTTGATATGTTTGCACGAGATATTGAACCTTTATTTATAATGGTTTCTAAAACTAAAGTTGAATTTATATCTCTTATTAATTCCTTACTTCCAGTAATCATATTATCTTCCTTTTAAAATTTCTCATTTTTAAAAAATATTATATGCTTGATTACATATAATAGCATAGTAAGCGTAAAATATAAAGAGTTTATATAAAGTTCACAGTGGTCATTATAATTAATCCATAAAATTATACAAAAGGTATTGACAAATCAAGAAGAAAATAGTATGTTATAAGTAGAACAATTAGTTAAGTGACTAAACAAATAGGAGGTAATGTACATGAAATATTTTAAAGATGTAGAGAAAATCAATTATGAAGGACCAGAAAGTAAGAATCATATGGCGTTTAAGTATTATAATCCGGATGAAGTAGTAATGGGTAAAACTATGAAAGAGCAATTAAGATTTGCAATGTCATGGTGGCACACATTTACTTTTATGGGAGATGATCCATTTGGTGCTGAAACAATGTTTAGACCTTGGGATCAAAATGACGACCCTATGGTGGTAGCAAAAGAAAGAGTATATGCAGCTTTTGAATTTATGGAAAAAATGCAGATTCCATTCTTCTGTTTCCATGATGCAGATATTGCACCTAAAGGTAAAGATCTTGCAGAATCTAATGCAAAATTAGATGAAATTGTAGCAGTTATTAAAGAAGAAAGTGAAAGAACAGGAATCAAATGCTTGTGGGGAACTACAAATGCATTTAGTGATCCACGTTTTGTACACGGTGCAGGAACATCTTGTAATTCTTCAGTATTTGCCTTAGCAGCAGCCCAGATAAAAAAAGCAATGGAAATCACTAAAGAACTTGGTGGAGAAAACTATGTATTCTGGGGTGGTAGAGAAGGATACGAAACATTATTAAATACAGATATGAAACTAGAACTAGACAACTTTGCTAGACTTCTAAGCATGGCTAGTGATTATGCTGAAGAAATTGGTTTTACAGGTCAATTACTTATTGAGCCAAAACCAAAGGAGCCAACAAAACATCAATATGATACGGATTCTGCAACAGTACTAGCATTCCTTAAGAGCTATGGACTAGAAGATAAATTTAAATTAAATATTGAAGCAAACCATGCTACATTAGCTATGCATACATTCCAACATGAATTAAATTATGCTAGAATTAACGGAATGCTTGGTAGTGTAGATGCAAACCAAGGTGACTATTTGCTAGGATGGGATACAGACCAATTCCCAACGAATGTATATGATACTACATTAGCAATGTATGAAATTCTTTTAGATGGTGGATTCACTCAGGGTGGACTTAACTTCGATTCAAAAGTTAGAAGAGCTTCCTTTGAAGAAAGTGATCTATTCTATGCATATATAGCTGGTATGGATGCATTTGCAAGAGGATTAAAAGTTGCTGCAAAACTTATAGAAGATAAAGTATTTGAAGACTTTAAAGAAAATAGATATGCAAGCTATAATGAAGGTATTGGTAAAGATATTGTAGAAGGAAAAGTAGGATTAAAAGAATTAGAAGATTATTCTCTTAATAATGAAGTAAGCCCTAACACTTCAGGCAGACAAGAATATCTAGAAGCTGTTTTGAATCAATATATAACGGAAACAAAATAAGGAGGGGCTAACATGCTATATATTGGTGCAGACTTAGGTACTTCATCAATAAAACTTTTATTAATGGACGAGCTAGGTGATATAAAAAAGATAGTGGTTAGAGAATATCCTATTTACTATCCTAAAACTGGCTGGTCTGAACAAAATCCCGAAGACTGGTTTGAACAATTAATGAACGGCCTAGAAGAGTTATTAGAAGGCCAGGACAAAAAAAGCGTTGACGGAATAAGTTTTAGCGGTCAGATGCATGGGATGGTTATATTAGCTGATAATGATGAAGTTATTAGACCGGCAATTTTATGGAATGATGGAAGAACTCAAGAAGAGTGCGACTATTTAAATAATGTTATAGGGCAAGAGAAAATATCTAGTTATACAGGAAACATGGCCTTAACAGGCTTTACTGCACCTAAATTATTGTGGGTAAAGAAACATGAGCTAGATAATTTTGAAAAGATTAGCAAAGTAATGCTTCCTAAAGATTATATTGCCTATATGTTATCAGGGGTCCATTCAACTGATGTTTCGGATGCCTCAGGTACGCTTTTATTTGATGTAAAAAACAAGAACTGGTCTCAAGAAATGCTAGATGTAGTGGGACTTAAAGATGAACAAATGCCAAAAGTTTATGAAAGTTATGAAAAGGTTGGAACTTTAAAAGAAAGTATTGCAAGTCAACTTGGTTTAAGCTCTGCTGTAAAGGTAATTGCAGGTGGTGGAGATCAAGCTGTTGCATCAGTGGGAACAGGTACAGTAGGACACGAAATGTGTAATGTGTCTTTAGGTACATCTGGTGTGGTTTTTGTGGCAAGCAAGCACTATAGTGATATAGAAGATAATGCCTTACATGTATTTGCACATGCAGATGGTAAGTATCACTTTATGGGAGTTACACTTTCAGCAGCCGCTTCAAACGAATGGTGGATGAAGAGCATTTTAGACACTAAAGATTATAGTAAAGAACAAGAGAACATCACTAATCTAGGAGAAAACGATGTGTATTTCCTTCCTTACTTAATAGGTGAAAGGACTCCTCATAATAATCCAGATGCAAGAGGTGCCTTTTTCGGACTAACTATGGAAACTACAAGAGAAGAGATGACACAAGCAGTATTAGAAGGTGTTGCATATTCACTTAGAGATTGCCTAGAAATTATTAAGGAAAAAGATATTAATATCGAACGTATCCGTATAAATGGTGGTGGCGCTAAGAGTCAACTTTGGTGTGAGATTATAGCTAATATATTTAATGTGGAAGTAAACAAAATTAACAGTGAAGAAGGTCCAGCCTTTGGTGCGGCAATATTAGCAGCAGTTGGTTGTAATCAGTATTCATCTGTAGAAGAAGCCACATCAAAATTAATACAAATAACTCATACTATTAAACAAGACAAAAACATAGTGGAAAAGTATAATAAAAAGTACGAAGTTTTCCACGATTTATATCCGACCTTAAAACCTATGTTTGATAGAATAAAGAGTAATTAAATATTTAATTATAAATAAGTAGTTTATATAAAAGCCTACAGCAGAAAATGTTGTGGGCTTTTATATGTGAAAACACTTTTATTTATGGACTTCTAATGTTATAATAATATGCAATGTATTCTAGGGTTTAAAGATGTTTTTTGCAAACTTAGGGAAAGGTATGCTTATTTAAATGAGAAAGACAGATAAGGACAATAAGATGTTTCGTAGTTTTAGATATTGGCAATTATTTGCCATTGTTATATTTGTGAGCCTAACGATGTTGTTTTTTACAATTAACGATACGGCTGGCTTTGTTATGCTTATTACAACATTTGTTTATGCAATAATTATCGTTTCTTATTATTTTATAAAAAGACCTAGTATACTTAAGGAACTTGTTCAATTTGGAAGTAATTATAGTCAAGTTCAAAAATCAATTCTCAAAGAACTAAGATTGCCATATGCTATTCTTGATTATGATGGCAAGATGCTTTGGGCCAACGACGAATTATATGACATAATTAAGAATGAAAGAAAAGCCAATAACTCTATTGGTAACGTTTTCCAAGAAGTAAAGAAGGAAGATTTTCCAAAGGATATCCAAGATGTTAAGATAATAGCTAGAAAAGATAATAAGGATTATAAAATAATCTTAAGAAAGCTTTGTTTTGAAGATACAGATTCTATAGAAACTATGGGTGGAAATAAGGATTTTGCCACTAACACAAAAGACTGCCTAGTGTCAATGTTTGTATATGATATAACAGAAATTAATCAGTTAAAAAGAAAAAATGAAAATCAAAAGATGATTGTTGGCTTATTATATATCGATAATTATGATGAGATTATTGGAGCGACAGATGATGTAAAGCGTTCCTTATTAGCAGCATTAATAGATCGAAAGATCAATAAATATATGCAAAATATAGATGCTATTATTAAGAAACTTGAGAAGGACAAGTATATTTTTGTCTTTAAGCAAAAGTATCTACAACAATTACAAAACAATAAGTTTAGTCTATTAGAAGAAGTTCGAAATGTTAATATTGGTAACACAATGTCAGTGACAACTAGTATAGCTATAGGAATTCATCAAGAATCATATACTAAGGCATATGATTATTGTATTGCAGCTATGGATTTAGCCCTTGGTAGAGGTGGAGATCAGGCAGTAATTAAAAGTGGAGATAGAATTAATTACTATGGAGGTAAAAGTGTTCAGGTAGAAAAAACCACAAGAGTAAAGGCAAGAGTAAAGGCACATGCCTTAAAGGAACTTATTGAAACTAGAGATAATGTTGTTGTTATGGGACATACTCTCCAAGACGTGGATTCATTTGGCGCTTCTGTAGGTGTTTTTTGTATTGCTAGGGCCTTGAACAAAAAAGCTCATATAGTGATTAATGAAGTTACAAACTCAGTTAGACCATTTATGACACGATTTATAAATAGCCAAGATTATGAAGAAGATATGTTTGTAAACAACCAACAAGCCTTGGATGTTGTTGATAATAATACAGTTTTAGTAGTAGTTGATGTAAATAAAGCTAAATTAACAGAATGTGAAGAGCTATTAACTATGACTAACACGATTGTACTTTTAGATCATCATAGGCAATCAGGTGAAGCAATCACTAATGCATCATTATCATATGTTGAGCCCTATGCATCTTCAACCTGTGAAATGGTAGCAGAAATCCTACAATACATAGGAGATGGAATCGCTTTAAAACCAGTAGAGGCTGATTCTATGTATGCAGGTATAATGGTTGATACTAATAATTTCCTAACTAAAACGGGCGTAAGAACATTTGAAGCAGCAGCATTTCTAAAAAGAAATGGAGCAGATGTTACAAGAATTAGAAAAGCCTTTAGAAGTGATATGGATGAATATAGGTTAAAAGCATTGGCAATGGGAGAAACTAAAATTTTCATAGACTCATTTGCAATTACTTCTCTTCCTAAGAATGATGAGGAGAATCCAACAATAATTGGAGCGCAAGTAGCTAATGAATTATTAAATATTATCGGAGTAAAAGCGTCCTTTGTCTTAAGTGAATATAATCATAAAATTTATGTTAGTGCTAGATCAATAGATGAAGTAAATGTACAAGTGATTATGGAGAAACTCGGTGGCGGCGGTCATTTGAGCTCAGCAGGAACCCAGTTTGAAGATACAAGTATGGAAGAAGCTATGAATTTAATAAAGGAAACATTAAAGACAATGTCAGACAACGGAGACTTATAGTTTTGATTTTGCTTAAAGGAAAAGGAGAAAAATATGAAATTAATATTAAAACAAGATGTTAACAAAATAGGAAAAAAGGGTGAAGTGGTTGATGTAAAGGATGGCTATGCGAGAAACTTTTTATTACCGCAAGATCTTGCAGTTCCAGCTACACCTAAGAATTTAAAACAACTAAAGAAACAGGAAGCGGCGATTGATAAGAAAAAGGCAGAAGAATTAGCAGAAGCTCAAGAATTTGCCGAAAAAATAGAGGCTATTCAGGTAGAAGTATCACTTAAGTCAGGTGAAGGTGGAAAAACATTTGGCTCAATTTCATCAAAAGAAATATCAGATGTTTTAAAATCAGAGTTTGGCGTTGACGTAGATAAAAAAAAGATCCAAATTGAAGAAGCAATTAAGAGTATAGGAACCCATATAGTTACTATAAAGTTACATCCAGAAGTAACTTGTGAGTTAAAAGTTAAAGTAAACGAAGAGAAATAGTTAATGAACTTAAGAATTTTATTTATACGTAAGAGCTATTAATCAGGAGGCAATAACATGGATTTGGATTTTATTAAGAAAGTCCCACCACATAATTTGGTAGCAGAGCAGTCTATAATAGGCTCGATGATTATGGACAAGGATGCAATAGTTGTAGCAGCGGAGATTGTTACAAAGGAAGACTTTTATGACCAAAGATATGGTGTCATATTTGAAGCAATGATTGAATTGCACAGTGAAGGAAATCCGACAGATTTGATTACTCTTCAAAACAAATTAAAAGAAAAAGATCTTCCTCCTGAGTTAAGCAGCTTAGAAGTTATTAGAGATTTGATTGCTTCAGTGCCGACATCTGCCAATGTCAGACATTACGCTAATATTGTAAAAGAAAAGTCTGTCCTTAGGCAAATGATTAAGGTAACAGAAGGTATCTCCAATGAGTGCTACCTTGATAAGAAGGGTACAGAGGAGATTTTAGATAATGCTGAAAAGCAAGTGTTTAATATTCTGCAAAAGCGTAACACAGGAAATGTTGTTGATATAAAAGATGTTGTTGTTGAATCTTTAGAGAGTATTGAAGCAGCAGCACGTAATAAGGGAAGTGTTACAGGTGTTGCTACAGGATTTTATGATTTGGATTATAAGACGGCAGGGCTGCAACCTTCAGATTTGGTTTTATTGGCAGCAAGACCTTCTATGGGTAAGACAGCTTTAGCATTAAATATTGCAGAACATGTAGCTATTAAAAACAATATACCAACGGCGATATTTAGCTTAGAGATGTCTAGAGATCAATTGGTAAAGCGAATTATGTCAATGCATTCTAGAATTGATTCACAAACCATTAGAACGGGTGACTTAAATGATGATGAATGGGTTGACCTAGTAGAGACATCAAGAATAATAGGTAATTCAAACTTAACAATAGATGATACAGCGGGTATTTCTGTAAATGAATTAAGGTCGAAGTGTAGGAAGCTAAAGCTAGAAAAGAATTTAGGTTTAATAATTATAGATTACCTTCAATTAATGTCAGGTACTAAGCATTCAGAATCAAGACAACAAGAAATATCTGAAATATCTCGTTCTCTTAAGGCTTTAGCTAGGGAAGTTGATGCGCCGGTATTAGCCTTATCCCAGTTAAGTCGTGCTGTAGAACAAAGACCAGACAAAAGACCAATGCTTTCAGATTTGCGAGAATCAGGAGCTATAGAACAGGATGCAGACGTTGTTATGTTTATTTATAGAGATGATTATTATAACAATGACTCTGAAGAAAAGGGAATATCAGAAATAATAATTGGCAAACAAAGAAATGGTCCAACAGGAACCATCAAACTCGCTTGGCAAGCAGAATTCACAAAATTTGCAAATCTTGAAAGATAAAAAAATATATTATGTAAGTTTATGTTATCTACTGAAAAGGTGTGTATATATCTGATTTCATAGGGGGAAAGATGTCGAAAATTTTTTTGAAAAATTGATGGGGAAATATTGAAATGAACTTCTGCTATGTTATAATAAAAAGCAAGTATCTGGAAAGGCTTGGTGACTATATATGCATGAAGTTCGGTATATGATATCTGAGGCCTCAAAACTAATTGATGTTGAACAACATACATTAAGATATTGGGAGGAGGAATTAGAACTTAACATTTCAAGAAATGAGATGGGACATCGATATTACAAAAATGAGGACATAGAATTACTTAAGGCAATTAAGGTTCTTAAAGAAAAAGGATATCAATTACGCGCTATTAAAATGTTAATACCTACAATACTAAAGAATAATTATTCAGATTTGGATAATATTAATCCACTAAGGGAAAGATGCGATAAACAGGAATTTGAGGAACTACCAGACAATCAAGCTTTTGCGTCTGTAGATAAGTTAGAGCAGTTTAATAAGATCATGAAGAACCTAGTGACTGAGGCTCTAGACAATAATAATGGAATACTGGCTGAAGTGATAAACGAAGAAGTGACAAATTCAGTTATTAAAGAAATGGATTATTTACTAAGAATAAAGGAAGAACGTGAAGAAGAGAGGTTCAAGCGGTTTGATCGAACCATAAGAGAAGTTCAAAACGCGAGAGAACAAGCCGCAGCAACTAAAGCATTTAAAAAAAAGAAAAAATATAAGTTTTTTAACTAAAGATAAATAGCCAAGAAAAAGTCAACTAGACTTTTCTTGGCTACTCTTGATGTAATATGTATTAATTATCCTACAATTGAACCTGTTGGACAAGTAGATTCACAAGCACCACAATCAATGCATAAATCAGCATCGATTACATATTGGTCTTCGCCTTCAGAAATAGCATCAACTGGGCAATCATCCACACAAGCACCACAACTAATACACTCATCAGTAATTGTATAGGCCATATTTTTCCCTCCAATCTTTTTACAAACTATATCTTAATATAAAAGAAGACATAAAACAAGTGTAAATGTCTTAAATCGATTTTCCAAGAAACAATAATCTTGACGCATTTAATATCTTAGATTATAATGTAGTGGAAACAAAATTGAATATTAGATTTATATATATAGTTAGGAGGAAGCAATATGGCACAAGTTTCAAAGGACATAACTATTGCTGAAGCAATCAGTATTGATCAAGGAATTATACAAATTCTAATGGCAAACGGCATGCATTGTGTAGGATGTCCATCTTCACAAGCAGAGACTCTTGAAGAGGCTGCATTTGTTCATGGAATGGATATTGAAAAACTTATGAATTCAATTCAAGAATATCTTGCTACAAAAAAATAATAGTAGAAAAGATAACTATAACACAATAAAAAAGTCCAAGACTTAAACTTTTAGTTTAATCTTGGACTTTTAAATTACTAACTTATAAATAATAAATCTTAATCAGTTTCTTGCTAGAGATAGGATAATACCTGAATGGTATTGTCTTTTATAATTAAATCAAAATGCTCTTCGTAATAATGTGGACTTGCATAAGTACTTCGTTCTTGTTGTCCATACTCGGAAATTAAATTTCCGATTTTATTAAATTCATCGGTTGTATGCTCAGATTTATTAGCTACCAAATAATATATTAGATTTACCGGATTCTTATACAAGCTATTCTCACCGTTGTAAAATTTAGAAACAACGCTTGACATCTCAATTACTTCTTCTAAACTTTGAAAAGAATATATTTTTACAATGTTAATTGGAAGCTTTGGAGACTTTTCTGGCTTTATATCTTTTTCTTGTTTCTTTCTATAAGAAGACTTTGGTGCTGGTAAGAAGTTGCGAATATCATCATCTTCGTCCTCATCCTCATCTGAATCTTCTGAGTAATCATCAGGATATTCATCAGCGGATTTTTCTATAGAATCAAAGGAAAAATAATTATCATCATCATCATCGCTGCCACCATAGTTCTCGGAATCATCTGGTGAAAACTTTGAAAATCTGGTATCTAATTCTTCTGGATCCTCTACCTTAGTAATTACTAATACTAAGCACTCAGGGGACACAGGGATTGCTTCAATCATTAAGGGTATATCCTCTGCATCAAAACCAAACTCATAATTAGCTTGTTGCATCATGTCTCTAAACAAGGCTTTTGCTTTTTCTGTTCCGTAAGCTAGTTCGCTGATTCTTAATTCTCTGTCAATAAGATCTTCGTGACTAAGAGTACAGCGGATCTGATTATCACTAATCTTTTCAATCTTCATAGAATCACATCCTTTTTAATGGCCCTGTAAAAATACAAAATAAAGTTACAAATGTCATAATAAAAGATATGAAAAACCCTTTTACTATTCCGTGTAAACAAGTATAATCAATAATTAATTTAAAGTCAATATAATAAATAGATATAGCTTGTATAGTAAATATATCGACATTAAAAGCATTTTTAGTAATAGTTCTTAAGTTTATTCTAGCATTATTTATAAAGAATGTTAAGTTATTTGTGTAAATTGCCAAAAGAAGTTTTTACTAATTCTATAAAAAAGAAAAGTGGGTGGATAAATATGGCAGTTATGCACAGTGAGTGATTACATTAATATACAAGTTGCAAGGTAAGCTACTTAAATAACCTATTAGTCTTCTAAGAAAGTAGATAAAGAATGCTGGTAAAATTCGTCACTATAGCAAATTGATATTTTTTGGGAAAGGGTGTATATTTATATCGGGTTAACAACTTAACAGATAGTTTAGCAGTAGTGGAAAGGAGGTAAGAACATAATATAGTGTATCAAAAGCAAGTCTTTAGTTAATTTCACAAACAAAAGCTTATAAGCAAGAAAAGTTATTGTTTATGCTGAAATTCAAATCTTTGGTTTATTACAATATCTATATTCTGTAGATATCCCTTTTATTATTTAGATTTAAAACAAATAATAATCTTACTATTAATTCAAAAGATAAAATCACTTAAATTTGGAGCGTCTCTATAATATAAAAGTAAATAATTAAAAATATCCATTAACTAAAACAAGTCTATGGGAAGGTAGTAAATCATTATTTAGTGTTAGCCTTTTTTGATGATTAAACAAGCAAAAATTAAAAATCAAATGCTACTGTTAAGCAAAAAGTAATAAATTATGTTGCAATTGCGGATATGCAACCTAGATGTAGAATATAAAGATAATAAATTTATATATGTATATAAGGTAATAGGATGTTGCTATTTATAAAGGGAACGCCACACCCTAAAGAAGTAACATGAGCTGAAAACAAAAGATAATTATTAAGATGTTCCAAAGGTTTTGATATTTGGATTTAGAACATATCACAATGTACCTCCAAATAACAAACAAATAATTAAAAGCCTTTCACTATATATCCTCAATGCATAGGAAAGGTAAGATTAGACCTCATAAGATAGTGAAGTCATAATACTATTTTATGGGGTTTTATAGTTTTCAAGATTAAATCTGCATTTTTTGATGACGTGAAAAGAATTAGATGCTATAATTACCAATATACAAAAGATTTAGTGGGAGGAATATTATGAACCGAAGAGGCAAATATGCAATAATTGGACTTGTCTTTGCAGCTATTGTGATTATAATTACAATTTCTTCAGCGATAATTAAAAAATACAAGCCAAGTAAGGAAGTTATGGATTTAGATGATTATTATGTTGTGAATGAAGATGAAGCACTTGTTGTTTTTCAAGATGGAATCTATGAAAAAAAAGCAATTTTTGAAGACGGAGCTATTTATCTAGACTATGACACAACCGTTAACTTGTTAAATAAAAGATTTTATTGGGACACTAAAGAAAACCTTTTAATTTTTACTACTCCAACTAAATATATAAGAACAGAGATAGGAAGTAAAAGTTTTTCTATAAATAAAAATAATGAAGAATTAAATCATCCTGTAACAAAATCAAAAGATGGAATCCTTTATATTGCTATTGATTTTATAGATGAGTATTCTGATATGGAATATCAGTTTCTTGAAAATCCTAATAGGGTTATGATTAAGAAGGATTGGGGACAGTATTTATTTTCCGCAGTAGAAAAAGATACTCAAATGAGAGTTGCAGATAGTATAAAAAGTGAGGTTTTACTTGAATTAACAGCAGGTACTGAACTTATTTATATAGATAATGATACTGTATATAAGAACGGTTTTTGTAAAATGATAAATGATGAAGGAGTTATTGGTTTTGTTAGAAGTAAGGATGTTTCAGAATCTGAATATAAGGAAGTAAAAAGTTCCTTTGTAAAAGAAGAATATGTTCAAACTAAGAAGGTTGAGCCTATTAAGCTTGTTTGGCATCAGGTTACTAACCAAGATGCTAATAATAATTTGTTAAATAATTTAGACGGTACAAAGGGAGTTACAACAATATCCCCTACATGGTACAGTATCACAAGCAATGAAGGAACAATTTCCTCCCTAGCGGATGAAACATATGTATCTAGAGCTCATTCTTTAGGAATTGAGGTCTGGGCATTAATAGATGATTTTAATACAGAAGTTGATATGGAAGAGGTATTATCTCGTACTTCTAGAAGAGAAAAGTTAATTAATGAATTAATTTCTTCGGCTATAAAATATGATTTAGACGGCATTAATATAGATTTTGAAAAGATTTCCCAAGATGGTGGTATTCATTATATTCAATTTCTCAGGGAATTATCTATAAGATGTAGAAGCAATGGATTGGTATTATCAACTGATAATTATGTTCCAACTGAGTATTCATCTTATTATGATATAGGAGAACAAGGTGTAGTAGTAGACTATGTTGTTATAATGGCATATGATGAGCATTATCGAGGTTCTGATAAAAGTGGACCAGTAGCATCGATTAACTTTGTGGAAGATGCTATTGAAAAAACATTGGCCATGGTTCCTAAAGAGAAGACACTAATTGGAATACCTTTTTATAATAGAATGTGGAAGGAGGATGACTCGGGTATAGTAGAAGTCATAGATTTGGCAATGACTAATGCAGAGGATATGTTTAGAGTCAATGGAGTTGAACCAGCATGGGACAGCCAAACAGGACTTTCCTATGGTGAATATGAAAATGACGGTTTCACTTACAAGATGTGGTTAGAAGACGAAGCTTCCATAGATTTAAAGCTGAAAACCATTAAAGAATCAGGAGTTGCTGGTATAGGAGCATGGAAGTTGGATTTAGAAAAAGAAGAAATATGGAATGTTATTAACAAATATTTAAATTAAAGTATAATATATGTTTTGTTTTAGTTGAAAACGACACTATAATTCATAAGACTACTTATGTTTTTCATAGAATATATAAATATTAGTTAAGGAAATATACATGCAAAGATATAAAAATAAGAGAGGCCTTAAGAAAAAAAGATTCTTTATAATGATTTTTATATTAATTATTTTTATTTTTTTATTTTTTAAAGGCGTGGATTATATAAAAGAGAAAGTTAGTTCATCTTCGGATGTTGAAGATATTAATTTTGAGAATTCAAAACAAGAAGATGAAGAAGTGATTGTAGATAATGGTATTACTATTGCTATTGATCCAGGACATGGTGGAAGAGATCCAGGAAAGATTGGAATTAATGAAGCTATGGAAAAAGATATAAACTTAAGCATTGCAATGAAGCTAAAGGAACAATTAGTAAGAGGTGGATATAGGGTTGTAATGACTCGTGAGGAAGACATTAGTCTGTCCTCAGAAGGCGATGGTCATAAGCAACTTGCAGACTTAAAAAAACGAGTAGATATAGTCAACAATAGTAATGCCAAGCTTGCGATCTCTATTCATCAAAATAGCTTTACCCAAGAGGATTGTAAAGGTGCCCAAGTGTTTTATTATGGTGGTTCCCAAAATAGTGAACCATTAGCACATATTATGCAAGAGCAGATAAAGAGTAATCTTCAAAAAGATAATAAAAGGAAGGCTCTTGCAGAGAATTCTTACTATATGTTAAAGAATACATACGGCACGATTATCATTATAGAGTGCGGATTTTTGTCAAATAATGAAGAGGCTAACTTACTAACGCAAGATAATTATCAAGAAAATATGGCAGAGGCTATATATTTAGGAATTGAAACTTATATACACAGCCCCAATGGTAAACTTGAATGAGGAGCATGGTCATTATAATGGATACTAAAATTATCAAAGTTGATAGAAACAATTTTGACATAGAAGATTTAAGAGAGGCATCAAAAATTTTACAAGCTGGAGGCTTAGTAGCCTTTCCTACAGAAACAGTATATGGCATAGGGGCAGATGGTTTAAAGGAAGAGGCATCTAACAAAATATTTAGTGCAAAGGGTAGACCTTCTGACAATCCTTTAATTATTCATATAGCAGATTTTGATGCGTTAAAAGTAATAACAAAAACTATACCAGAGAAAGGTCTAAAATTAGCAAAACAATTCTGGCCAGGACCGTTAACCCTTATATTTGACAAAAGCAAAGCCGTACCTTATAGTATTACGGGAGGTTTGGAGACAATTGCGATTCGTATGCCTTCCCATCCAATTGCTTATGAGTTAATCAGGACATCAGGAGTATATGTAGCAGCCCCAAGTGCGAATACCTCAGGGAGGCCAAGTCCAACAAAGGTGGAACATGTAATAGATGATTTGGCTGGGAAAATAGACTATATCATTGATGGAGGAAAAGTAGATATTGGACTAGAGTCTACAATTGTAGACGTAACAAGTCCTACACCAATTATATTAAGGCCAGGTTATATTACAAAAGCTATGATAGAAGAAGTGATTGGACCTGTTAATGTAGACAAAGCGATTACCAGCAAATCATATAATCCCAATATAATAGCAAAAGCACCAGGTATGAAATACAAGCATTATGCCCCAAAAGGCCAACTTATTATATTTGAAGGAATAATGAATAAGGTTATAAAAGAGATAAATGAAGCAACAAAGCAAAAGTTAAAGGAAAACTACAGAGTAGGAATTATCGCTACAGATGAATCTATTGATTTTTATCTGGATGGTGATGTAAAGACCATTGGTACAAGAAAAGATGAAGATACCATTGCAAGTAGTTTGTTTGAAATTCTGAGAGACTTTGATGATGATGGAGTTGATTACATTTTTACAGAAAGTTTTGATAACAGTAATTTAGGACAGGCGATTATGAATCGTTTGTTAAAGGCTGCTGGTTATCGTGTTATAACGGTAGAGTAAGTCCTGTTTAACATTAATGGAGGTAAAAAGAGTGATTAATAAAAAGAAATATAACAAATTAATTTTTGTATGTACAGGGAATACATGTAGGAGCCCTATGGCAGAAACAATATTTAAGAGCATGGTACTAGATAGTGACCTTGAAGTTTTATCTAGAGGTTTGATTGTATTGTTTGCGGAACCTTCTAATCCAAAAGCAGATACAGTTCTCAAAAGTCACAATTTGGACCTAAGAGATTATAAATCAAGGGGTTTGAAAAACAAAGAAATTGATGAAGATACCTTGATATTAACAATGACAAAAAGGCAAAAAGAGAGTGTTTTAGATGGTTATGAAAATGCAAAAAGTGTTTATACTATTAATGAATATGTAGGTGAAAGTGGTGAAGTAGAAGACCCTTATGGTGGGACTCTAATTGATTACGAGGATAGTTATGCACAACTATCATTATTAATAAAAAAACTAGTATATAAATTGAATGAGGGAGGCAGCATATGATTGGAATAGGTAGTGATCATGGTGGTTACGAATTAAAACAAGAAATCATGAAACATTTAAAGGATAGAAATATTGAATATAAAGATTTTGGTACTAACAGTATGGATTCATGCGACTATCCTGTATATGCAAAAAAGGTAGCAAGGGCTATATTAGATGGTGAATGCGATAAAGGCATATTAATTTGTGGGACAGGAATAGGTATTTCTATAACAGCTAATCGCATGAAGGGAATTCGTGCAGCACTATGTCATGATTGTTTCAGCGCGGAGGAAACACGTTCACACAATAATGCTAATATTTTAGCTTTAGGTGGAAGAGTTGTTGGAGTTGGACATGCTCTTAAAATTGTAGATACATTCCTTGATACGCCCTTTTCTACTGATGAAAGGCACAATAGAAGAATTACTTTAATTGATGAAATTTAAACTATAAATAAAAATTTATTAAGACATTATAAATTCTTAATATGTAGGAGTTTATAATGTCTTAATGAGCTTTATATGACTGGTAATTTAGAACCAGCGGCGTCTACTTCTATAGCGTCTGCGGCGGTTTAAGACTTCTTGGTATAAGAGGATTTCTATTAGGTCTTTAAGCCAGTTATTGCTTCTAACTGGATTTCTAGATCCTCTTCTGCTTGAAGGAGATGTTTTAATTTCAACTTCTGCTTCTTCTTTTTTGCAATCATATGAAGGTTTTAAATTTTTTGTATATACAATGGGTTCTTCTATGACATCTTGCATTTCCTCATATATTTGTTCCACAATTCTTCCAAGATAAATTTTGTCAGGATATTCGTCAAACATACAACTTCCATCGTATTCGAGCTTATCACATTCCTTGTCTATTTCACGTAATATTTTCTGTGCAATATTTGGGTACATTTGTCTAAAGTAACCCCAATCTTTTTCCGAATCCTCTAAGTTGTCATAACCATAGAGTGGCATTAACGGAACCCCTATAGGGACATTATATTGGGAGTCCACAGGGTTTCTATCTTCGGGTGTAGGTGTGCTATAATTATTCAAATTATCATAATAATTTGTTTCGTTTCTAGGTGGTGTTGTTCTTTGGTTTGGCAAAGAGTTATAGCTAGAAGTAGTATAATTATGAATTCTCACCCTTGGAGTATAATTTGCCCTTGATGATTTGAGAATTTTACTATTTGAATTTTTCTGTGATGGATATCCAGATGAAGAGAATTTCATTAGAGCCTCCTTGACACATCTATACATTTTATTTATCAGTATATGCGTAAACTATTAAAGAGTGATAGTATAAAAAATCATACTTTTGAAAAACTATATGATTATCTTGGAGAATATGCTAAAATATCATCTAGAAAAGCATCTTATTAATACATAGGAAGAATATATCTTTAATAAAGGGTGGGTTTTATGTTAAAACATTTATATAAATTTTTAATATTGTTAGCTGTTTTTGGCTTTAGTTTATACTATTTTAGTGGAGATATAAAGGTAGAAGACAGACAGGAAAGACTAGAGACGGTTGAAATGGGAAAAGCGTCTTATCCAACATTATCGATAATATTAGATGATTATGAGGTAAACCTTCTTCATGGATATAGCAACTATGTAAATGCTAGGACGAATAGAGAAGGCTTGTTACCTCTTGATAATGAGCAAAGTTTCAAGATACGTATAAATGAATACGATTATGAAATAAAAAGAGTGGATTATGAACTTCGCTCCATATATGATGATAAATTAATTGAAGCTGATAACATTAAAGCCTTAGAAAAAGAAGGAGATAATAAGTTTGCTAAGATTAGGTTTAAAAGTGAACTGTCTAGCAATCAGGAATACTATACAAGAATAACTTTAGTGACAAACAAAAGTAAAAAGATCAATTTTTATACAAGAATAAAATCTATTAATGATTCTTATTACAAGGAAAAACTTGACTATGTAAAAGGCTTTCATGATTCAACATTAAACAAAGACGAGAGTATTTCGATATATTTAGAGGAAACAGATGCCTTGCTAGACTCCTTATCACATGTAACTGTGAATTCTAGCTTTGATTTAGTTACATGGGGAGGTTTAAATCCTAAGGTAGTTGGCGAGATAACACCTACAATCAAAGAGATTAGTAATGAATTTGCATCTATAGAATTAAAATATATGGTATCGGCTGAGACAAAGTCAGAAACCCAATATTATTATGTAGATGAATTTTATAGAATTAGGCATTCGCAAAGCAGAATGTATTTATTGGACTATGAACGGACTATGGAATCGGTTTTTAACAGTCATATGTTAGATGGAACAACAGGAGAAATCAACCTAGGTATAAGCAACAATCCGGAGCTTGAATTAGTTCACAGTTCTGATCTTACAAAAGTATCTTTTGTCTTTAATAGAGAACTGTGGTATTTTGATCAAGCCAATCAAGAAGTTGTTAAGGTGTTTTCATTTATGCAAGATGAAAGTGATTATATCAGAGATGCCTATGATCAACATAACATAAAGATTATAAACATAGATGAAAATGGTAATATTGATTTTATGGTTTATGGTTATATGAACAGGGGAGCTTATGAAGGATATGTAGGGATGGTATTATACCGCTTTTATAACATGGATAACCGTATTGAAGAGTTAGTATATATACCAGTAAATGAAACCTACCAATTTTTAAAAGAAATGATTGGAGATTTCAATTATATAAATGAACTTGAAACGTATTATTTTCATATAAATGACACAATATACGGATACAATCTTATTACTAGAAAAATAAAAGAAATTACAAGCAGTGCTGACGAAGATGACATCATTTTTAGTAATGAGGAGCAGTATATTGCCTGGGAAGAAAAGGATGAGAGTGGCTTATCTAAAAAGATTATTATATATGACTTGGAAAGTGAAGAAAAAACTGAGATAGTTACTGAAGGAGATACGGTAATAAAACTACTAGAAACAGTAGGAGTTGACATAGTTTATGGTATTGCCAATACTAATGATTTAATAACAACGATAGAAGGTGAAAAAATCATCCCTATGAATAAACTTGTTATATCAAATCAAAAGGGAAGAATTTTGAAGGAATATCAAGGCGGAGAATATGTTATATTAGATATTGGGGTAGAAGATAATATAATCACTATAAAAAGAGGAGTTTTAAGTACTGAAAAAGGTGATTTATATATAGTTCCTGCAAAAGATGATAACATACTAAGCAATATGGATTTAATTAACGAAAATATAAAAATTGAAAAGAAAGATTCTGAAGTTGCGTCAAAAGAGTGGTATATTAAGATTCCTTCATTATCATCAAGTAAAGAACAATATGATTATAAGCAAACTATTAATACTGTAGTTACAAAAGATACTACACTTAGATTTGAAAAAGAAATTGAATATCCAGGACAATATATAGTATATGCTTTAGGTGATGTAATGGGAATTCATAAGAATGCTAGTCAAGCAATTTCTCAAGCTGATAATTTTGTTGGCTTAGTTTTTGGGGCAAACCAACACTTAATATGGGAGCGTGGTTTTACAGAATCAAGCAATCAAATAAATGATATAGGAATTGAAAAAGTGAAGTTAGGAAAAGATAGTTTTGAGGCTTCTGTGATTACGATTCTTAAATATAAATACAACAATACCAACATCCCGAGCAACTTAAGTGGCTATGAAATGCTTATGGAGTATTTTGGTGATTCATATATAAATCTTACAGGTACAGAATTAGAAGAAGTATTGTACTTTGTAAGTGAAAACAGGCCTGTAATAGCTATGGATAAAGTAAATAACTATGTAGTCATAACAGGATACAATAGTCATAGCATAAATATACTTGACCCATTAACGGGAAAGCAAAAGAGTATAAGCATAGATCAAGCACAAAGTCAATTTGAGGAGCATGGTAATGTTTTCATATCTTATAGTGAGTAAGAAGAGAGGAAGATACGATTTATGGATGAAAGAATTAAAGTACTAGCAAAGACCTTGGTTAATTATTCAATGAAGGTACAGAAAGGCGAAAAGGTCTGTGTACATTATACTGGAGAGGCAACACAAGGATTAGCAAGGCAAATAATAAAGGAAGTATACAAAGTAGGTGGAATTCCATTTCCTAAATATACAGATACAAGAGTTCTAAGAGAGACATTATTAAATTGTACAAAGGAACAGATGGAGTTAAAGGGTAAAATAGATGCGACCTTAATGGAAGAAATGGACTGTTATGTTGGAGTTAGAGGTAGTGATAATGTTTCAGAATTTTCAGATGTACCATCTGAAAAGATGGCTATATACGAAAAATACTACTCTACACCAGTTCACCATGATGTAAGAGTTAAGAAAACCCGTTGGGTAGTTCTTAGATATCCTAATAATGCAATGGCACAATTAGCAGATTCAAGTCTAGAAGCATTTGAAGATTTTTATTTTGATGTTTGTAATTTGGACTATGCAAAGATGCTTAAGGCTATGACTCATTTAGTTGAATACATGGACAATACTGATGAAGTTAGAATTGTTGGTCCTGGAACGGATTTAACATTTTCTATTAAAGGAATACCTGCAGTTCCCTGTGCCGGGGAATCAAATATTCCAGATGGGGAAGTATACACTGCCCCAGTTAAAAATTCAGTAAATGGAACCATAAAATATAATACACCAGCAGTGTATCAAGGTTTCACATATGAAAATATCAGTTTAACTTTTAAAGGTGGACAAATTGTTGATGCCTCATCCAATAACACAAAAAGAATAAATGAAGTGTTTGATACGGATGAAGGTGCTAGATATATTGGTGAATTTGCAATAGGTGTAAATCCTCATATAACAAAACCTATGAAAGACACTTTGTTTGATGAAAAGATTATGGGTTCTTTTCATTTTACGCCAGGAAGCTGTTATGATGAGGCTGATAATGGTAATATTTCAGCAATTCATTGGGATTTGGTATGCATACAAACACCAGAGTATGGTGGAGGAGAAATGTATTTTGATGATGTTTTAATTCGTAAAGAAGGGAGATTTGTGATTCCTGAGCTTTACAGTTTAAACCCAGAGAATTTATTATAAAAAGATTTATATCAAAATGCATGGTACAATAATTAAAAGGGTAAAATGGAGGAAAAAATGAAACTAATAAGCTTTGCAATTCCTTGTTATAATTCACAAGAGTATATGGCTAATGCAATTGAGTCATTACTACCAGGTGGAGATGATGTGGAAATAATAATTGTTAATGATGGTTCTAGTGATGATACGGGCAAGATTGCCGATGAATATGCTAGTAAGTATCCTGACATAATAAAAGCTGTCCATCAAGAAAATGGTGGTCATGGACAAGGAGTTAATGCCGGTTTAGAGCATGCTACAGGCTTGTATTACAAAGTAATTGATAGTGACGACTGGGTGGACTTAGATGCACTAAAAGGTGTAATTAGTAAATTAAAAGAACTAGCTAAAGAAAATCTAGATTTAATGATAGTAAACTATGTATATGAAAGAGTGAACATAGGCAAGCAGAATCCGATAAATTATAAGAATGCATTGCCAGTAGATAAGATATTCACATGGAATGATACTAAACATTTTAGGATATATCAATATATTCTTATGCACTCAGCTATTTATCGTACACAATTACTTAGAGATTGTGGATTCAAGCTACCAAAACATACTTTTTATGTGGATAATATATTTGTCTATCAACCATTACCATATGTAAAATCTATTTATTATATGGATGTTGATTTTTACAGATATTTTATAGGTAGGGATGATCAATCAGTTAACGAAGATGTAATGATGAAAAGAATTGATCAACAAATCCGCGTTACAAAGATAATAATTGATTCACATGATGTAGCGAATTTAGAAAGTAAGAAACTAAGAGGTTATATGGTTAATTATGTATCTATGATGATGACTATTTCATCAGTTTTCTTAATTAAAATAGGAGACACAGACAGTGTTGAGAAAAAAGATGATTTGTGGGAATACTTAAAGACTAATAATAAAGAATTATACAAAGAGGTGCGAGGAGGGCTACTCGGCCTGGCCTTACATCTTCCAGGAAAGCCAGGGAAAGCCATAATAGAAACAGGATATAAAGTAGCAAGAAAACTATTTGGATTTAATTAGAACTGAAGTTTGCAAAAGATTTCTCTTTAATTGCATCTGCAGGAACTTCCGTAGTTGCTTTTCTTTCGGAAAGGCTGTATACAAGTAAATACATTATTATAGCTAAGGCAAGAGAGCATAAAGTATCAAAAGCAGAATGCTGTTTTATAAACATAGTAGACAAGCATATTGAAACACAAAGCACAAGTGAGGAAAATTTAATTAATTTGTTACTTCCAAGCTTTGAGTTTTTGCTAATTGCTATATGTGTACCAATCGAATTATAAGCATGAATACTTGGACATACATTAGTAGGAGTGTCTGCTGCATAAATATTTGAAATTAAACGTATTAGTATGTTATCTTTACCCAAACTTGATAAATCCGGCCTAAGATTTTGCATGTTTGGCCAAAGAGTATAAATAATTAAGCATATGGTCATACCAACAAATAAAAAAGCAGTATAGCTATAGAACTCCTCTTTTGATTTAAAAAGAAAATAGACAACTGTAATGGCAACATAAGCAAACCATAAAAGATATGGAATTACAAACCATTCATTAAAAGGGATGTAGTTATCTAATTTTATATGTATGGATGTGTGTTTTCTTGAAGTAGAAGACTCAAGAGCTAGGAACCAAGTCATATAAATAAAGAAATATAACAAAACCCTAGAATGTTTATATTTATTAAGGAAACTCTTCAATTTAGATCACCTTTCTTAATCAATTGTTATATTTTTTTATTTATTATAGCATAATGGATTTTTAATAACAATAAAATCAGAAACCTTAAGAATTTATTTAAGAGAAAGGAATGTTATGAAAAGAATATTCTTGATAATTTTAGATAGTTTTGGTATAGGAGGATTACCGGATGCATACAAGTTTGGTGATGAAGGAAGTAATACTTTACGTTCTGTATACACTAGTGAATACTTAGACCTTCCAAACATGACAAGACTCGGCTTATATAATATTGATGGTGTTGAGGTAGGAGATAAGAGTCAAGATTTAATTGCCAGTTATGCTAGAATGATAGAGCAGTCTACAGGAAAAGATACAACAATAGGCCACTGGGAGATTGCGGGAATAATATCTCATAAACCCTTACCCACATTTCCAGAAGGATTTCCAAAAGAATTACTTGATGAGCTTTCTAAACGTACAGGCAGAGGAATGCTTTGCAACAAGCCATACTCTGGAACTGAAGTTATAAAAGATTATGGCCAGGAACATATAAAGACAGGAGATTTGATTGTTTATACTTCTGCAGATAGTGTTTTGCAAATAGCCGCTCACGAGGATGTTGTAGCGATAGAAGAACTTTATGAGTATTGTGAAATTGCAAGAGAACTATGTGTAGGTGATTGGGGTGTTGGAAGAATTATTGCCCGTCCATTTGAAGGTAAATTTCCTGATTTTAATAGAACATCAAGAAGACATGATTTTTCCTTGCAACCACCAAAGATAACAATGCTTGATACCTTAAAAGATAATGATTATAGTATAATAGCTATTGGTAAGATAAACGATATATTTGTAGGAAGAGGTATTACAAGTAGTACAAAGACTTCTAATAATGAAGAAGGTATTGAAAGAACTATAGAATATTTAGATAAAGATTTTGAAGGAATTTGTTTTGTTAATTTGGTTGATTTTGACATGTTATATGGACACAGGAATGATATAGATGGATATGCAAAGGCATTAACTTATTTTGATAATCAACTTCCGAGAATAATGGAAAAGTTAAAAAAAGATGATGTACTTATAATTGCAGCAGATCATGGTTGTGATCCAGGAACAGAATCAACGGACCATTCTCGTGAATACATTCCACTATTAGTTTATGGAGACAATATTAAAGCTGGAGTAAATTTGGGAACTAGAAATAGCTTTGCTGATATAGGTAGTTCTATTCTTGATTATTTTGATTTAAAGGACGAGCTAGATGGAGAATCTTTTCTAGATAAGGTGATGTAGATGAAAGTTGTTATACAAAGAGTAAGTAAGGCTTCTGTCACAATTGAAGGCGAGTGTAAAGGACGTATTAATAAGGGACTTATGATACTAGTTGGAATTGGAGTAGAAGACACAAAAGAAGTTGTGGATAAATATGTTAACAAAATAGTAAAGCTTAGAATTTTTGCAGATAAAGATGGAAAGACAAATTTGTCTTTAAAAGATGTTGATGGTGAACTACTTGTGATTTCCCAATTCACTTTATATGCAGATTGTAAAAAAGGAAATCGTCCCAGCTTTATTATGGCAGCAGACCCCAAAAAAGGGGAAGAATTATATAATTATTTTGTGGATGTTTCCAAGAAACATATTGACATTGTGGAAACAGGAAAATTTGGTGCAGACATGGATGTAGAACTTGTTAATGATGGACCATTTACTATTGTATTAGATGAATATTGAGAGTAAGATATGGTGAAAAAAAATGATATAATCCTAATAACTACATTGCTCTTATTCGCGCTAGTATCCTTGTTTGTAATTTTAGGTCGAGGAGAAAAAGGTGGATTAGTTATTGTTAGTATTAATGGTTATGTGAACAAAGAATTTAACTTATCTGAAGATATATCTTATACAATCGACTTAGAAGATGGAAGATTTAATACATTAATTATCAAGGATGAATATGCTTATATAAGTGAAGCTAGTTGTCCTGATAAGATCTGTGTAAATCATAAAAGAATCCAAAAGTCTGGAGAGACTATAATATGTGCGCCTAATAAAGTTGTTATAGAAATAAAAAGTGAAAGCAAAAATGAGATTGATGCAATATCAAATTAAAATACTAAAAGGATAGATTTGTTATAACAAATCTATCCTTTTTAAGATGTTTTTTAAAGTGGATCTTATTCTTGGTTTTCAGCAGCTGCTTTTTGAAGTGCTTCATTGGTAAGATTTACAAAGGCAGAAATGTCAATACTTACGCCTGACACTGCATCTGTCTTACCATCATCATCCATGCTAAGGTCATTAGTTGATTGGTTTTCAATAACGTGCTTTGCTAACAAGCTGGCTTGTTCTTCCCAGCTAGGATTGCTATCGGTCATAGTATACTCACCAATAGAAGATAAATAATTTTTACCTTCACCATCTTCGTTTATTGCGTCATATTCAAGAGAAGTGATTTTGCTATCTTCTACAGTTAAAGTAACAATATCAGAAAAACCATTGCTAGGCTCATTAGCTTCTGCAATATATGTTCCATCTATCAACTGTTCATGTGTATTCCCGGAGTTCTCATTGGGATTATTGTAGTTTGAGAGTATTCTAGAACCAATGATTACTAGAACGGACATAAGGACTATAGCAACTATTGTTAGTGTTTCGGTTAATTTTCTTTTACTTCGCATAGGCCATCCTCTTTTCTTTGTGTTTGAAAATGAATTTAATTTTACCATGCTTATTAGGATTCGTAAAGGACAAGTTTATATTCATTAAAAGATTTTTTAATATTGGAAAAAGAAAACTTAAAAGTATATAATAAATAATATAAAAGTGTTTAATCATAAATTATTAGATTCTTTGCTAATTTAGTATAGAAGGAGTATGAAAAAAATGAAAAGTAGCAATACTAAGTATAAAAGCAAATATCAAAAATATATATTAGCGGCAATCTTACTTTTCTTATTGCTAGTAGTTTCGGGATGTAATAAAGCAAATAATGAACCAATAAAAACAACAATATTTGCTCTAGATACTATAATTAGCATTACTATATATGATTCAAAGGATGAAGATGTTTTAAAGGGTGCTATAGATTTAGTAGAGGATTATGAAAAGATTTTTAGTAAGACCTTAGCAGATAGTGAGTTGTTTAAGTTGAATAATAGGACATTAATTAATAAAGCTACAAACCCTAATGAATATCAAATATCTGATGAATTAAGTGAATTATTAGGGCATGGATTAGAATATTCATCACTGTCTAATGGTTCTTTTGACATAACTATTGAACCCTTATCGTCGCTTTGGGACTTTAAAGCAAATGAAGTTGAAGTGCCAGATAGTAATTTGATAAATGATGCAGTTAAAAAGATTGATTATAAAAAGATAAGGTTAGAGGGAAATATTATCACTTTAGAGAATGATGATACAAGAATAGAAGTGGGAGCATTAGCAAAGGGATATATAGCAGATAAAGTTAAAGATTATTTGCTAGAGCAAGGAGTAGAAAGTGCAATGATAGATTTAGGCGGAAATATACTATGCCTTGGTGGAAAGAAAGACTTAAAACCATTTAAAATAGGAATCCAAAAACCCTTTGCAGATCGTAATGAAGTAATAGCAACAATGGACATAACTGATTTATCTGTGGTTACATCTGGTATATATGAAAGGTACTTTATTGAGGATAATAAAACATATCATCATATTTTGAATCCAGACACAGGTTACTCCTACGATAATAACTTGCTTTCTGTAACAATAATATCAGCAAGCTCTTTAGATGCGGATGCACTTAGTACCATAAGTTTTACTTTAGGATTAGAAGAAGGTATGAATTTAATAAACTCTATAGAAAACACACATGCAATTTTTATTAGCAAAGATTATGAATTCCATTATTCAGAAGGTTTTCATGATGACATAAAGATAAGAGATATAAAAGACCCTTGACTGTTTTAGCTTCATTTTAAATAAGATATATTTTGTAATAATTAAGCATACAATATAAAAACAACTATAAATAGGGGGATATCCTTTTGAAAGACTATATAGAAAAACGAGCTATTGAGATAGCTAACTACATAATTGAAAATAATGCGACAGTGAGGCAGACAGCAAAACAGTTTGGCATTTCCAAATCAACTGTACATACGGTTGATTCTTAAAAGAACTTTTATAAGCTATTTTAATGAAGGTTATTAAAGTTTAAGAAAGTTGTAATAATTTATTGAAATATGATAAGAATCGGCTATAATTAGTGTGGGAGAGAAAAACATGGTTATATTTTTTGTTTACATAAATTTTCATTAGACCCTATTGACACAAGGAGACAAGGACAGATACGCTTATGATCTGTTAGATTCTCAAAATTCTATTAAAAAGAGAAAAGGAGTTCGTTTATGGAAAAGTTTTTCAAGCTCAAGGAAAACAATACTAAGATATCAACAGAAATTATAGCTGGCTTTACTACTTTCTTTGCAATGTCTTATATTATTATTGTTAATCCGGACATATTAGCCCAGTCAGGAATGCCTATGGGTGCAGTATTCTTAGCAACAATTATTGCTTCAGCAGTAGGAACCTTATTTATGGGGTTGTTTGCCAACGTTCCATATGCCTTAGCACCAGGAATGGGACTTAATGCTTTTTTTACTTATGTAGTTGTATTAAAACTTGGATTTACATGGCAAGAGGCATTATTAATGGTATTTATTTGTGGCCTTCTTAATGTTTTTATTACTGTTACAAAATTGAGAAAGTTAATTGTGCAATCGATTCCACTTAGCTTGCAAAATGCAATAGGTGGAGGTATAGGTGTATTTATAGCTTATATTGGTTTGTTGAATGTAGGATTTATTAACTTTGAAGCTGGAGTTCCAGCACTTTCTTCATTTAAATCACCTGTAGTTCTTTTAACAGTTATTGGACTAGTTATAACTTTAGTATTATTAGTACTTGATATAAAAGGAGCTATTTTAATAGGGATAGTTGCTACTACTATTATCGGAATACCTATGGGAGTAACTGATTTATCACAAATAAATGAAGGGACAAGCTTTGTAGATGCTTTTGCAGAACTAGGCACAACTTTTGGTGCAGCTTTTGGACCTAAGGGACTAGGTTCCTTATTTAGTGATGCATCCAGAATACCACTAGTACTTATGACGATTTTTGCATTTAGTTTAGCAGATACATTTGATACTATTGGAACATTTATTGGTACAGGTAGAAAAAGTGGAATTTTTGATGATGATGATGAAAAAGCTTTACGTGAAAGTTCAGGATTTAAATCAAAAATGGACAAAGCTTTATTTGCAGACTCAGTTGGTACATCAGTAGGAGCTTTAGTTGGTACTTCTAACACTACTACATTTGTTGAGAGTGCAGCAGGAATTGGAGCAGGTGGACGTACAGGTTTAACTTCAGTAGTTGTTGCGATTCTATTTATTGCAAGTGCTTTTCTTTCACCATTAGTTTCAATTGTTCCAGGTGCGGCAACAGCGCCAGCTTTAGTAGCAGTAGGTATTATGATGCTATCATCCTTTAAAGACATTAACTGGAGTGATCTTGAAGATGCAATTCCAGCTTTCTTTTCAGCGATTTTTATGGGCCTTAGTTATAGTATTTCAGATGGTATTGCAACAGGCTTTATTGCTTATTGTATAGTTAAAGTTGCAAAAGGCAAAGCAAAGGAAGTGCACCCAATTATTTGGGGAGCTTCAGTGCTTTTCATAATAAATTTTATAATTACATCTCTTTTGTAAAATTAATCATTGAGAGATGATTCAAGGTAGAAGGAATAAAGAGTATGTCAGAACATGATAATTTGTCGCTGACATACTCTTTTTTTGTGAAAAAGAAAGAGCGAGCTTGTATTATTTTAAAGGCAAATACATATAATATAGAAATCATAATAAAGGGGGGCTGCTAGGTGAAAAGGCAGCTAGAAATTATGTTTCATAATCCAAATGAAGAGGAGGAGATGGCAACTTACCTATCTGTTTTTTTGGCTGACATACTAGTTACTAAAGCACTTGAAGAACCTAAGAAATTTTGGGAACTAATAACATTGCTTGTAAATGGAGGGGAAATTGAAGACAGTAGCTTATTGTAGAGTATCTACAAATAAGGAAGAACAGCTAGATAGCTTAGAGGGACAGCGTAGTTTTTTTCAAGTATACGCAAAGAAACATAATTATGATTTAATAAACATTTATGCAGATGAGGGTAAATCAGGTACTACAATGAAAAAAAGATTACAGTTGCAACAACTCTTAATTGATGGGAGGCGTAATGAATTTGAATTGGTTTTAATTAAAGACGTGTCGAGATTAGCAAGAAATACAGTTGATTTTTTAACTAGCATACGAAGGTTAAAATCCTATGGAATAAGAGTGGTGTTTGTAAATTATGATCAAACTTCTTCAGATAGCTCTGAATTTATGTTAACTATGTTAAGTGCAATTGCCCAAGAAGAGAGTGCAAATACTTCGAAAAGAATAAAATTCGGGAAAAAGGTTAATGCTGAAAAAGGAAGAGTTCCAAATCTTTGTTATGGGTATGATAAAATTAATGGCAAAAACTATGAGCTAGAGATTAATAAGAAAGAAGCAGAAGTAGTAGGTAAAATATTTGAAATGTATACAGAAGAGTTAATAGGAACAAATCGTATAGCCAAAAGATTAAATCAAAAGGGAATCAAAACCAAGAGAAATTGCCAGTGGACACAAACTGCCATCAGGCGAATTTTGTCTAACGAAATATTCATAGGAAAGGTTATAAATCAAAAAGAGGAAGTGGTTGATTTTCTAACAAGTAAGAGAAGTAGATTAGCAGAAGACAAATGGATAGTTGTAAATAATCCAGAGCTTCAGATTGTGCCTAAAGATACATTTGAAAAAGCTAATCTTATGTTGGAAAAACGAAAAAGTAAATATAGTAAAAGCAGCAAGAGAACTTCGGACAAGCATGTTTTTAGTAAATTAATATGGTGCAAAGATTGTAACTATAACTATCGAAGAACAGTAAGAAAATATAAAAACACTTATATAAGATGGGTGTGTAATGGACGTAATAGCCAGGGTGTAGATTTTTGTTCTAATAAGAACTCGGTTGAAGAAAAGCAATTGTTAGATGCTATAAGTAAATATATTATAGACACCTTGAAGGACAAGCCAAGGTGTAGAGGAATTATAATTTCTGAGTTTTATAAGAAGTTTAAAAAAAAGAATCATGATTTTCTCATGGAAGAAGATTATAAAAAACAGCTAAGTAAGTTAGATTTAGTAAGAAATAAATATATACAATTATATAAAGGAGATATTATTTCTTTGAATGAACTAGAAACTTATATAGCATCAATTGAGGATGAAAAGAAGAGTATTAATGGCAAGCTATCTTTACTTGGCAAGGCTGGAAGCAATATAAAACTTTTTAGGCAAGCATCAGAAGAAATACTTTCTAATCTAAATGTTATCGTAGAAGAGTCCTTTATTAGCAATGTTCAGTGTAGAAAACTAATTGATAGAATACTTATAGGTGAAGATGGGATAGTAGATGTATATATACAAGACTTCTCAAGAAAACCTGGGTTTGAATCGTCCTTTTAGTAATCAACTGTACATAAAGATGTAACAGAGCGCTTAGAACAAATAAGTCCATCTTTGGCTCAAAGAGTTAGAAAGGTCTTGGATATCAATAAAAAAGAAAGACATATAAGAGGTGGAATGGCCACAAAAGAAAAATATCTTAATAATAAAAAAAGGAAAAACTCTTAAGATAATACGAAAAGCTCCCATGCTTATTGGGAGCTTTTGTTGACACATTCTATTATGGTAATTATAATGAAAGGAACAAGTTTAAATAAAGGACACCAAGGAAGGGAGATAAAGAATGGGATCAAACTACAAAGGTGGGATTCATCCGTATTACGGCAAAGAATTATCTATGGACAAGCCTATTAAAGAACTTTTGCCTAAAGGAGAATTAATATTTCCATTAGTTCAGCATATAGGAAACCCCGCATTACCTATTGTCTCCAAAGGGGATTATGTGTTAAGGGGTCAGAAAATAGGAGAAGCCAATGGAGCCATCTCTGCTAATGTTATTAGTTCAGTTTCAGGCCTTGTAAAAGCGATTGAGCCAAGACAAACTTCTTCAGGAGAGATTATAGAATCCATTATTGTTGAAAATGACAATAAGTACAAGGAAGTTTCGGGTCTTGGGGAAAAAAGAGATCCTTCCCAATTTTCAAAAGAAGAAATAAGAAATATTATTAAAGAAGCAGGTATCGTAGGATTGGGTGGAGCAGCATTTCCAACACATGTTAAACTTATGCCCGAGGATGATGGGAAAATTGATTATATGATTGTCAATGCTTCGGAATGTGAACCCTATTTATCAAACGATTATCAGACTATGATAGAAATGCCTGAAAAGGTTGTGGGAGGACTTAAAATAATATTAAGTCTATTTCCTAAGGCTAAAGGCATTATAGCAATTGAAAACAATAAACCTAAGGCGATTAAAGTGCTTAGAGAGTTAACTGATAAAGAATCAAATATTAAGGTAAAAGCAATTAAGACCAAATTTCCACAAGGGGGAGAAAGACAAATTGTTTATACAGTTACTGGTCGTAAGATTAACTCCTCCTTATTACCTGCGGAGGTTGGATGTTTAGTAAACAATGTATCTACAGTTATTGCTATTTATGAAGCTGTTGCAGAGAGTACACCGCTTATGACAAGAATAACCACAGTTACTGGACAAGCAATATCTGAGCCTCAAAACATTAGAGTAATCAATGGGACAAGTATGAGGGAAGTTATTGAGGCTGCTGGAGGATTCAAGAAAGAGCCTGAAAAAATAATATGTGGTGGTCCTATGATGGGTTGTGCGCTATATAGCTTGGATGTGCCTATAAGTAAATATACTTCTGGTTTAGTTTGTTTTACAGAGGATGAAAATATAATGTGGGAACCTATTACATGTATTCGTTGTGGCAGATGTGTAGAAGTGTGCCCTGTTCGAATAGTTCCTCAGAGAATGTATGAGTTTTCAAGCCATTTTGATGAAAAGAGCTTTGAAAAGATAGATGGTATGGAATGTATAGAATGTGGATGTTGTAGTTATGTATGTCCTTCAAAGTTAAGGCTCACACAGTCTTTTAGGGAAGCTAAAAAAAGTATTCAAGCTAAGCGAAACAAGAAGAAGTGAAACTCGGAAGGAAGGGGTGTAAAAGTTGAGAGAGATATATAATGTTTCTTCGTCTCCACATGTGTTTAGTCAAGATAGCGCACAGACAATAATGATGGATGTTGTTATTGCATTAATCCCAGCGGGGATTTTTGGTATATATAATTTTGGTATAAAAGCACTATTAGTAATATTAACTTGTATTGTTTCGTGTATATTGACAGAGTATATATATGAAAAGCTTATGAAGTTACCGCTTACTACAGGTGATTTAAGTGCGGTAGTAACGGGCATGCTATTAGGACTAAATATGCCAGTCAGTGCTCCCTTGTGGATGTCAGTGCTAGGAAGTGTTTTTGCCATATTTATAGTTAAGATGCTATTTGGTGGAATAGGACAAAACTTTATGAATCCAGCACTAGGAGGTAGGGTGTTTCTTGTAATAAGCTTTAGCAATATTATGTCAGACTTTTCTATAGAGAGCTTAAATATTATAAAGCCTAAACTTACAGACTTTATAATGAACGGTGCTCTTTCGGTAGATGGAATTACAGGGGCCACGCCACTAACAGCCTTAAAGGCAGGCGAAAATGTTGATGTTTTAGACATGTTTTTTGGTAATATTAGTGGTACAATCGGAGAAACTAGTGCAATAGCTCTTCTTATTGGAGGCGCTTATCTATTAATCAAGAAAGTGATAAATTGGAGAATTCCAGTTACTTATATTGTTTCATTTTTAATTTTTGTTGGTATTTTTGGAGGACAAGGATTTGATTTATATTTCTTGCTTGCTCACTTTTTAGGAGGAGGGTTGTTAATAGGTGCCATTTTTATGGCAACTGACTATACAACGTCTCCAATTACGGCCCAAGGAGAAATAATTTACGGTATAATGCTTGGAATTATGACAGGGGTTTTCCGTATTTATGGAAAGACAGCAGCAGGTGTTTCTTTTGCAATAATATTCTGTAATTTATTTGTTCCCCTAATAGACAAGTATGTACACCCTAGATATTTTGGGAAGGGGGTTAAGTCTAATGAGTAATTCTGATGATAATAAGAAAACACAAAGATCAATTTTTAAAGATGCAATGATTTTAGCCATTATAACAATTGTGGCAGGACTTGCTTTAAGCATAGTATATAAAATCACAGAACCTATAATTGAACAAAGAGCACTTGAGCAAAAGAAAGAAGTTTATCAAGAGGTCTTTACTGATGCTACGTCTTTTGTTACTGATGAAGAACTTGAATCAAAGGCTAAGACAGCCGGAGAGGACTTATTTGAACCTAAGGGATTAGATAATATCACTATAAATGAAGTGCTTATTGCACAAGACTCTAGTGGAGAAACCCTTGGTCATGTGATGTCAGTTTCTACAGAAGAAGGATTTGCAGGGACAATTACTATATCCTTAGGTTATTCTCTTGATGGTACCATACAAGGACTTGAATTTTTAGTTATTAATGAAACTGTTGGCTATGGACAAAACGCTACAAAGCCCGAATTTAAAGGTCAGTTTTTGGGGAAACAAGTAACTGAACTTGTTGAAGTTGATGCATTGACTGGTGCAACAATAACTACGAATGCGGTAACAGATGTAATTAATGCAGGACTTTTATTTCTCAATGAAGATGCATTAGTTAATGATTAGGAGGTGGATATCATTGAATGAAAATAAAAAAAAGAGTAATGTGGTTAAAAAATATTCAAAGCCTTTTATCAATGGATTAATACGTGAGAATCCTACCTTTGTATTAATGTTAGGCATGTGCCCTACTCTAGCGGTTACCACTTCCGCAAGTAATGGTTTGGGTATGGGCTTGTCAACGGCAGCAGTTTTAATTGCTTCTAATGTGATGATATCTATACTTCGCAAAATTATTCCAGACACTGTGAGAATGCCATCATATATTGTAATAGTTGCATCTTTTGTAACTATGGTGCAATTTTTATTAGAAGCTTATGTTCCTAATTTGCATGAATCTTTGGGAATATATATTCCCCTAATAGTAGTTAACTGTATTATTTTGGGAAGAGCAGAAGCCTATGCATCCAAGAATAATGTCTTATCATCTTTTGCGGACGGCTTAGGAATGGGGTTTGGATTCACAATAGGCTTGATAGCTATTGGCCTTGTACGTGAAATTTTAGGAAGTGGTAGTATGTTTGGCTATCAAATCATGCCAGGATCATATACACCAATTAATATATTTGTACTTGCACCGGGAGCTTTTTTCGTACTTTCAGGCCTTACCGCTTTACAAAACAAGTTCAGACTAAAGGCTAATGAAACTAATAAAGTAGAAGATAAATAGGAGGGATGATTTAGAATGGGAGATTTATTACTTATTTTAGTAGCAGGAATGCTTGTAAATAATGTTGTGCTAAGTCAATTCCTTGGCATATGTCCTTTTCTTGGTGTTTCAAGAAAGATAGAGACATCAACGGGAATGGGGCTTGCAGTTGTATTTGTTATAACCATATCCTCAGCAGTTACAAACCTAATTTACAATTTGATTCTTGTGAAAATGAACTTGGAATATCTACAAACAATTGTATTTATATTAGTAATTGCGGCATTAGTACAATTAGTAGAGATGGTAATGAAAAAGTACAGTCCTTCGCTTTATGATTCGCTAGGTGTATATTTAACGCTTATAACAACAAACTGTGCAGTTTTAGGCGTGGTTCTAATAAATGTTCAAAAAAGTTATAAGTTTGTAGATAGCGTTATAAATGGATTTGGAACTTCTATAGGTTTTCTGTTTGCAATTGTACTTATGGCAGGCATAAGAGAGAAAAGTGAATATAATAATGTTCCGAAATCATTTCAAGGAACTCCTATTGTATTAGTTTCTGCAGGTCTTATGGCCATGGCCTTTTATGGATTCGGAGGATTATTGTAGAGGAGGAAACATTTTGAATTTTCTAGATATATTTAACGCAACAGCTGTAGTAGGAGGAACGGGAATTGTTATAGGTTTATTACTCGGACTTGCGGGGAAAATATTTGAAGTAGAAACAGATGAAAGAGAAGAACTTGTACTTGAATTGCTTCCAGGAATTAATTGTGGTGCATGTGGATATCCAGGATGTGATGGATGTGCAGCAGCTATTGCTTCAGGAGAAGCCCTTACAAATGCTTGTACAGTTGCGAATAGTGATATTCATGTAAGAATAGCTAATCTGATGGGAACGAAGGTAGATACAACTGTTAAGCAGGTTGCATTTGTAAAGTGTGCAGGAACTAGTGAAAAAACACGAGATAAATACGATTATAATGGAATCAAAGATTGTAGAAAGGCCTTTGAAGTTCCAGGTCAAGGTCCTAAACAATGTATTTTTGCATGTACGGGCTATGGTTCTTGTGTAAGGGTTTGTAGTTTTGATGCCATTCATATTGTGGATGGAATTGCCTTGGTAGATAAGGAAAAATGCACGGCATGTGGTTTGTGTATAGAAGAGTGTCCTAAGGAACTTATAGAATTAGTGCCCTATGATGATACGGGTCATTTTGTACGTTGTAATTCAACTGATAAAGGAAGAGATGTAAAAAAAGCATGTGATATTGGATGCATAGCTTGTAAGTTATGTGAAAAAGCTTGTGAATATGATGCGGTTCATGTAAATGATTTTCTTGCAAAAATTGATTATGAAAAATGCGTTAATTGTGGAGAATGTGCAAAGAAATGTCCAACAAAAGTAATTCTTTCAGAATTTATTAACTAGGAGAATGGAAGGGTGCAGATATGACAAGTCCTACTACTAAGACAACAGCATATCTAGGAGTGTTTGTAGCCTTGGCTTTTATATTTAGTTATATTGAAGCGATTATTCCCTTCTCCATGGGAGTTCCAGGAATTAAACTAGGCTTAGCAAATATTGTAGTGTTAATAGTGCTTTATGCATTTGGAACTAAAGAAGCATTTTTGATTTCGCTTGTTCGTATAGTGCTAATTGCATTTACCTTTAGTAATACCTTCACGATGATCTATAGTTTATCAGGTGGGTTTTTGAGTTGGGCTCTTATGAGCATATTAATAAAGACAGATAAGTTTAGTATAGTAGGAGTAAGTGTAGTAGGCGGTGTATCTCATAATATTGGACAATTAGTTATTGCAGCAATTTTAATTAAAACAACTAGCCTTATATATTATTTTCCTATATTAATTATAGGTGGTGTAATAACAGGAATAATAATAGGCTTGTTAAGTGCTAGGGTTATGTTGATTTTAAACAGACATATATAAAGTATTTTATAATGTTTTTAAAAAAATATTGACGTACCTATCAAATTATGTTATATTTATCTAGCGATGGAAGAGGTCTTTTTTTTATGCCTAAAATCGTAGTAAAGATTTTTGGGTATATTTAAGTAGAAAGTAACGGAGGTGGAAGTTGTGCGCACAAAAATGACATTGGAATGTACAGAGTGTAAACAGCGTAATTATAACACAACAAAAAACAAACAAGCTCATCCAGATAGGATGGAGACTAAAAAGTTTTGTAAGTTTTGTAAATCACACACAATGCACAAAGAAACGAAATAATTAAAGTGATATTTATATGCTTAAATTCACACAAGTTTTAGTGTAAGTATAAACTTACAAGAAAGGGAAGTGAAAAATGGGAGATGCTAGTAATAAAACTGCAAGACAAGCAAGTAAACCAAGCAGATGGCAAGGTATAAAAGCCGAATTTAAGAAAATTTCTTGGCCTAAAAAAGAAAGTCTTATGAAACAATCTGTGGCAGTTATTATTATTACCCTTTTACTAAGTGTAATAATTGCTTTGATTGATTTCTTAATAAAATCTGGTATAGGACTATTTATATAATAGGATATGGGTGATAATATGTCTAATGCGAATTGGTATGTTGTGCATACCTATTCAGGATATGAAAACAAAGTAAAAGCCAACATTGAAAAAATTGTTGAAAATCGAAAACTTCAAGACCAAATTTTAGAAGTCTCAGTTCCTGTTCATGATGTAGTAGAAGTCAAGAATGGAGTCAAGAAAAAGAATCAAAAGAAGATTTTTCCTGGCTACGTATTGCTGCATATGGAAATGAACGATGATACTTGGTATGTGGTAAGAAACACAAGAGGTGTAACAGGATTTGTAGGACCTGGGTCCAAACCTGTTCCATTAACCAACGAAGAAGTACTGAATATGGGTATAAGGGAAGAAAAAGATGAGGATATAGTTGTTGACTTTGAAGTTGGCGATACAGTTGAAGTGTTTTCCGGTGTGTGGGAAGATACTACAGGTATAATTAAGTCTATAAATATTCATAAACAAATTGTTACTATTAACGTTGATATATTTGGCCGTGAAACTCCTGTAGAGATTAGTTTCACTGAAGTCAGAAAAATTTAAACTTATCCAGCCCAAAAGTATTAAGGGTCAGGATGGTGGGAGGGTAATCCCGATAAAACCACATTAATTCAGGAGGTATGCTATTATGGCAAAGAAAGTTACAGGTTATATAAAATTACAAATTCCTGCAGGTAAAGCTACACCTGCACCACCAGTTGGACCAGCATTAGGACAACATGGTGTTAACATCGTGCAATTTACAAAAGAATTTAATGCAAGAACTGCAGAACAAGATGGAATGATTATTCCAGTAGTTATTACAGTATATCAAGACAGAAGTTTTACTTTTATAACAAAGACACCACCAGCATCAATTCTTATAAAAAAAGCATGTAAGATTAATTCTGGTTCAGGCGAACCCAACAAAACAAAGGTAGCTACAATTTCTAAAGAAGATGTTGCAAAAATTGCTGAAATAAAGAAACCAGATTTAAACGCTGCAAACTTAGAATCCGCAATGAGAATGATTGCAGGAACAGCTAGAAGTATGGGCGTTAACGTAGAGGAATAATATTATTCGAGTGTGGGAGGGAAATCCCGCTAATACCACTAGGAGGATTATAAATGAAAAAAGGAAAAAGATATTTAGAAGCTGTAAAAAACGTTGATAGAGCAAAGTTATATGATGCAGATGAAGCAATTAAGCTAGTTAAAGATAATGCTACTGCAAAATTTGATGAAACAATAGAAATACACGCCAGACTTGCTGTTGATGGTCGTCATGCAGATCAACAAATACGTGGAGCTGTAGTTTTACCACATGGTACAGGTAAAGAAGTTAAAGTACTAGTATTTGCAAAAGATGCTAAGGCAGAAGAAGCAGAAGCTGCTGGAGCAGACTATGTTGGAGCAGAAGAACTAGCAAACAAGATTCAAACTGAAAACTGGTTTGATTTCGATGTAGTTGTTGCAACTCCAGATATGATGGGTGTAGTTGGTCGCTTAGGCCGTGTTTTAGGTCCAAAGGGTCTTATGCCTAATCCAAAATCAGGAACAGTAACCCAAGATGTTGGGAGCGCAATAAAAGAAATTAAAGCAGGAAAAGTTGAGTATAGATTAGATAAAGCTAATATTGTACATGTGCAAATTGGAAAAGCTTCATTTACTGAAGCACAATTAGCGGACAACTTCCAAACGCTTATGGATGCAATTGTTAAAGCAAGACCAGCGGCAGTTAAAGGCCAGTATATAAAAAGCCTAGTTGTAGTTTCTACAATGGGGCCTGGCGTAAAGGTAAATCCTTTAAAGGTACTTTAAATTAATGAAAAAGCCGTTTTGCTTTCGATTGACATTATAAAATAGATGTGATACAATGCAAAAGCAATATACCGAAGACAGTAGGTGCGTAAAGCAAATGAAATTCATTTGACCACAGCATAAGAAGAAAACGCCTACCGAGGGACAAATTCAAGAATAATTATGATAACTTGAACCCTTACCGTCTATAAGTAAGGGTTTTTTATTTGTAAAGAAATATATTATATAAGGAGGTGCACAAACTTGGCAAACATTGAAGACAAGAAATCTATAGTTGAAGAAATTAAATCTTATATAGAAACAGCAGAGGCAGTAGTGTTAGCAGATTACCGAGGATTAACAGTAGAAGAAGACACTAAACTTCGAAGAGATCTTAGGGAAGAAGAAGTTGTATATAAGGTTTACAAGAACACATTATTAAAGCGTGCATTTGAAGGGACACAGTATGAAGATCTATCTAAGCACTTAGATGGACCTACAGCAGTTGCTTTTGGAATTTCAGACGCAACAGCCCCAGCAAGAGTTATTGATAAAAATGCAAAAGAAATGAAAGCTCTTGAATTTAAAGCAGGAGTAGTAGATGGAACATACTTTGATAAAGAAGGTATTACAGCTATTGCAAAAATCCCATCAAGAGATGTGCTTATTTCAAGACTACTTGGAAGCTTACAGTCACCAGTTGCGAATTTTGCACGTGTAGTCAAACAAATTGCAGAAAAAAATGAAGAAGTAGCATAAAAAAAGAATATTTGGAGGAAAAATAAAATGACAACTCAAGAATTTATCGATGCCATAAAAGGCATGACAGTTTTAGAATTAAATGAATTAGTAACAGCGTGTGAAGAAGAATTTGGTGTATCAGCAGCAGCAGGTGTAGTGGTACAAGGAGATGCTGGAGATGCTGGAGCAGCTGAAAGCGAACAAACAGAATTTGATGTAGAGCTTACTGAAGTAGGACCTAACAAAGTTAAGGTTATCAAAGCTGTTCGTGAAATCACTGGTCTTGGATTAAAAGAAGCTAAGGCAGTAGTAGACGAAGCACCTAAGGCAGTTAAAGAGGGCGTATCTAAAGAAGAAGCAGAAGGATACAAAGAAAAACTTGAAGCAGAAGGCGCTGTAGTTACATTAAAGTAATAATCCTAGAACAATAGTAAAAACCTCGTAGAAAGTGACAACTAAAGAGAACTTTCTGTGAGGTTTTTATTTTTTATTAAAGTCTATTATCCTAGTAAATAAAAAAAGTCAACAAAAAAATGTTGACAACTTGATAGCTGTGTGTTAGGATGAAAGATGCACTATTGTGCTGAGAATTCAATAATATATCCAATTATAGCACATATCTGTATAAAAGCAAAGAGATTTCTTTAAATATATTCAAAAACATTCCCAAAGGATGTTAAACGCTCTAATTTTTGGGAACGCTTAGAATATCTAATTAAATTCAAGGGGTGATACACGTCAATGGTTAAGAACAGAATACGTCCAGTCCAAGCGGACAAAGGCGTAAGAATGAGTTACGCAAGGCAAAAAGAAGTATTAGAAATGCCCAATCTTATTGAAGTTCAAAAAGACTCTTATCAATGGTTCCTTGAAGAAGGACTCAAAGAAGTTTTTGACTACATTTCTCCAATTATTGATTACAGTGGAAATTTAAGTTTAGAGTTTGTTGATTTCAAATTATGCGAGGAAGATATCAAATATTCAACAGACGAATGTAGGAAAAGGGATACAACTTATGCCGCACCTATTAAGGTGAAAGTCAGACTCCATAACAGGGAAAATGACGAAATTAATGAACATGATCTTTTCATGGGAGATTTACCTTTAATGACTGACACTGGAACCTTCATTATTAATGGAGCGGAAAGAGTAATAGTTAGTCAATTGGTTCGTTCCCCTGGCATTTATTATTCTGTTGAACATGACAAAACGGGAAAAAGAATATTTAGCAGTACTGTTATTCCTAACAGAGGAGCTTGGCTAGAGTATGAAACTGATTCTCGTGATGTTTTCAACGTAAGAGTAGATAGAAACAGAAAATTACCAGTTACAGTATTGATACGTGCACTAGGAGTTAGCACAAACGCGGAAATTACAGAGGTTTTTGGGGAAGAACCCAAAATCATGGCAAGTTTAGCAAAGGATCCATCTGACAATTATGAAAGTGGATTACTTGAGTTATACAAAAAACTACGCCCAGGTGAACCTTTATCTGTTGAGAGTGCAGAAACTTTAGTGAATAGTATGTTTTTTGACTCAAGAAGATACGACCTAGCAAAAGTAGGTAGATATAAATTTAATAAAAAACTTCACTTTATGAATAGAGTTAGAGGTTTTACTTTAGCTGAAGATGTAATAGATCAAAGTACCGGTGAGATAATTGCAGAGGCTGGAGTAGAAATTACTGAAGAACTAGCTATCAAGATGCAAAACGTTGCAGCTCCATCAATAGTTGTACAAGCCGAAGAAAGAAATGTTAAGGTTCTTTCTAACTTAATGGTTGATATAAGCAACTATATAGATATTGATGAAATAGAAAAGAAAGAACTAGGAATAAACGACAATGTTTATTATCCTGTTCTAGGCCAGATAATAGAAGAAAATGACAACTTAGAAGATCTTAAGATGGCTATACGAAGGAACATAAATGAATTATTACCAAAACATATTACAAGAGAAGATATATTAGCATCAATTAATTATAATATTCATTTAGAGTACAATGTTGGTAACGCAGATGATATTGATCATCTTGGCAACAGAAGAATTCGCTCTGTTGGTGAATTACTTCAAAACCAATATAGAATTGGTATATCTAGAATGGAACGTGTAGTACGTGAACGAATGACTACACAAGATATTGAAACAATAACACCTCAGTCATTAATAAACATTAAGCCAGTGACAGCTGCAGTAAAAGAGTTTTTTGGAAGTTCACAGTTATCTCAATTTATGGATCAACATAATCCTTTAGGAGAATTGACTCATAAGAGACGTTTGTCAGCTTTAGGTCCAGGCGGTTTATCACGTGATAGAGCTGGATTTGAGGTACGTGACGTACATTATTCTCATTATGGAAGAATGTGTCCAATTGAAACTCCAGAAGGACCAAACATTGGTCTTATCAACTCTTTAGCTAGTTATGCTAGGATTAATGAATATGGATTTATTGAGGCACCATATAGAAAAGTAGACAAAACAGACCCTAAAAACCCTAAGGTTACAGAGGAAGTTGTTTATTTAACAGCTGATGAAGAGGACAAATATATAGTTGCTCAAGCAAATGAGCCATTAGATAAAGAGGGTCGTTTTATTAATAATAATGTTTCTGGACGTTTTAAAGAAGAAACATCAAACTACTTAAAGTCAAGAGTAGACCTGATGGACGTTTCGCCCAAAATGGTATTCTCTGTAGCAACTGCTATGATTCCTTTCCTTGAGAATGATGATGCTAATAGAGCCCTAATGGGAGCTAACATGCAACGACAAGCAGTTCCATTATTAAGGACAGAATCTCCTACTGTAGGAACTGGAATGGAAAGAAAAGCAGCTTTAGATTCAGGAGTATGTATCCTTTCTGAAAAAGCAGGAGTAATAGCAAGTGTAACGGCAACAAATATAATTGTTAATAATGATGATAATACTAAGTCTAATTACAAGCTTGTTAAGTTTGCAAGAAGTAATCAAGGAACTTGTATCAACCAAAAGCCTATTGTTGAAAAGGGTGAAAGAGTTGAAAAAGATCAAGTTATTGCAGACGGTCCTTCTACAGATAATGGTGAGATTGCTCTAGGCAAGAATCCATTGATAGGATTTATGACATGGGAAGGTTACAACTATGAAGATGCAGTATTAATAAGTGAAAGACTAGTTCAAGACGATGTTTATACATCTATTCACATAGAAGAATATGAGTCTGAATCAAGAGATACCAAACTTGGTCCAGAAGAAATCACAAGAGATATTCCAGGCGTTGGAGACGAGGCCCTAAAAGATTTAGATGAAAGAGGAATTATTAGAATTGGCGCAGAAGTTCGTGCCGGTGATATCCTTGTTGGTAAAGTTACTCCTAAAGGAGAGACTGAACTTACAGCAGAGGAAAGACTGCTTCGTGCAATATTTGGAGAAAAAGCTAGAGAAGTAAGAGATACTTCATTAAAAGTTCCACATGGTGAATTTGGAATAGTTGTAGATACTAAGGTGTTTACAAGGGATAATGGAGATGATTTACATCCGGGAGTTAATGAGTCAGTAAGAGTTTACGTGGCTCAAAAAAGAAAGATTCAAGTTGGTGACAAAATGGCTGGACGCCATGGAAACAAGGGTGTTGTTTCACGTGTACTGCCTGAGGAAGATATGCCATATTTACCAAATGGTAGACCTTTAGATATTGTCCTTAATCCACTTGGAGTTCCTTCCCGTATGAACATTGGTCAGGTATTAGAGATTCATTTAAGTTTAGCTTCAGAAGTTCTTGGTTTCAAGGTAGCAACTCCGGTATTTGATGGAGCCAATGAAGATGACATTATGGATACGCTAGAAATGGCTGATGATTATGTAAATACTGATTGGACAGAATTCCTTAGTAAATATGAAGATCTGCTTGATCCAAAAGTATTAAAACATTTAGAAGAAAATGAAGCAAAGGCCAAAGACGATTGGCAAGGAGTTTCAATTAATCGTGATGGTAAGATAGTATTACGTGATGGACGTAGTGGAGAACGCTTTGACAATGCAGTTACAGTTGGATTTATGCATTATTTGAAACTGCATCATTTAGTAGATGATAAGATTCATGCTCGTTCTACGGGACCATATTCATTAGTTACCCAACAACCACTAGGTGGAAAAGCACAATTTGGTGGTCAAAGGTTCGGTGAGATGGAGGTTTGGGCTTTAGAGGCATATGGAGCAGCATACACCTTACAAGAACTCTTAACTGTTAAGTCAGATGATGTTAACGGACGTGTAAAGACATATGAAGCTATTATTAAGGGAGACAACATACCTAAACCAGGTATACCAGAATCCTTCAAGGTGCTTTTAAAAGAATTACAGTCTTTAGCCTTAGATGTTTCAGTGTTAGATGAGAACATGGAAAGAATTAAAATGTCTGAGAGTGATTCATACATTGATGATGATTTAACTCCATTAATTGAAGGTGAAGAAAATCAGCGCTTTGATGAAGATTATGAGAAAGCTGGTTTTAGCGAATCAGAACCTGAAGAGAGCGTATTCGGAAATTTTGATGACGAATAACAATTCTTATAAAAATCTACTATGAAAGGGAGTGCCAGATAGTGCCAGAAGTAGTAAAAAATGAAAAAGTATCAGAAACTAACTATGAAGCTATTAGAATTGGCTTGGCTTCACCAGACAATATTAGAGAATGGTCACATGGTGAAGTAAAGAAACCTGAAACTATTAATTACAGGACTCTTAAGCCAGAAAAAGATGGACTATTTTGTGAAAAAATATTTGGCCCAAGTAAGGATTGGGAATGTCATTGTGGTAAATATAAAAAAATAAGATATAAGGGAGTAGTTTGTGACCGTTGTGGTGTTGAGGTTACAAAATCAAGTGTTCGTAGAGAAAGAATGGGACACATTGAACTTGCAGCACAAGTATCTCATATTTGGTATTTTAAAGGAATTCCAAGCAGAATGGGACTTATACTTGATATGTCACCAAGGACTTTAGAAAAAGTACTTTATTTTGCGGCATATATAGTTATTGATCCAGGCGAAGGTACAAATTTAGAATACAAACAAGTTATAAATGAAACAGAATATAGAGAGGCTTATGAAACTTATGGTAACGTATTCCGTGTAGGAATGGGCGCAGAAGCTATTGAAGAAGTTTTAGGAGCAATTGATTTAGAATTAGAATCTGCTGAACTAAAGAAGGACCTAAAAGATTCTAAAGGCCAAAAAAGAGCAAGAATTATAAAAAGAATTGAAGTTGTAGAAGCTTTCAGAGAATCAGGAAACAGGCCAGAATGGATGATTATGTCCGTTGTTCCTGTTATTCCACCAGACCTTAGACCTATGGTTCAGTTAGATGGTGGTAGATTTGCAACTTCAGATCTGAACGATTTATATCGTAGAATTATTAACCGTAATAATAGACTTAAAAGATTACTTGAACTTGGAGCACCAGATATTATTGTTAGAAATGAAAAGCGTATGTTGCAAGAAGCAGTAGATGCTTTAATTGATAATGGTAGAAGAGGAAGACCTGTAACTGGTCCAGGCAACCGTGCACTAAAATCCCTGTCTGATATGTTAAAGGGTAAGCAAGGTCGCTTCCGTCAAAACTTATTAGGAAAAAGAGTTGACTATTCTGGACGTTCAGTTATTGTAGTAGGTCCAGAACTAAAGATTTATCAATGTGGACTTCCTAAAGAGATGGCGATTGAATTATTTAAACCATTTGTAATGAAAGAATTAGTAGGAAAAGGTACTGCACATAATATAAAATCAGCCAAAAAGATGGTAGAAAAGCTTGATCCTGAAGTTTGGGACGTATTAGAAGAAGTTATTACTGAACATCCAGTAATGCTAAATCGTGCACCAACACTTCATAGACTTGGGATACAAGCATTTGAACCTGTACTTGTGGAAGGTAAGGCAATTAAGCTGCATCCACTTGTTTGTACGGCTTTTAATGCCGACTTTGATGGTGACCAAATGGCAGTCCATGTTCCCTTATCAGTTGAAGCACAGGCAGAATCACGTTTCTTATTACTGTCTCCAAACAACTTGCTAAAACCTTCTGATGGTGGTCCAGTAGCTGTTCCTTCTCAGGATATGGTTTTAGGAATATATTATCTTACAATGGAAAAAGAGGACCAAAAAGGTCAGGGATATTTCTTTAGAAATGTCAATGAAGCAATACTTGCATATGAAAGTGATTTAATTACTCTTCATGCAAAAATAAAAGTTAGAAGAACGAGTGTTGACAGCAAGGGTAAAGAAAGAAGTGGGATTATAGAATCTACACTTGGTCGTTTTATCTTTAATGAAATATTAAGTCAAGACTTAGGTTTTATAGATAGAACAAAGGAAGAAAATCTTCTTAAATTAGAAGTTGATTTTCATGTTGGAAAGAGAGAACTAAAACAAATACTTGAAAAGTATATTAATACACATGGTTCTACTAAGACTGCTGAAGTTTTAGACTCTATAAAAGATTTAGGATTTAGATATTCAACTAAAGCTGCTATGACAGTTTCAATTTCTGATATGACAGTACCAGATGCTAAAAAAGATATATTAGAGAAAGCTGAAGAAAAAGTAGAAGCTATTTCCAAGAAATATCGTCGTGGATTGGTAACAGATGATGAAAGATATAGGGAAGTTATTGCTACATGGAAAGAGGCAGATGATGAGATTACAGACTCTTTGCTTGAAGAACTAGATCAATATAATAACATCTTTATGATGGCTGATTCTGGTGCACGTGGATCTGACAAACAGATTAAACAGCTAGCAGGTATGCGTGGACTTATGGCAGATACATCAGGTCGAACAATTGAACTTCCTATTAAGTCTAACTTCCGTGAAGGATTAGATGTTTTGGAATACTTTATATCAGCCCATGGTGCAAGAAAAGGTTTGTCAGATACAGCACTTCGTACTGCAGACTCAGGATATTTAACACGTCGTCTAGTAGATGTGTCTCAAGAGGTTATTATCCAAGAAACAGACTGTTGCCATGATGAAGATGAAGTTTTAGGAATATGGATTAAGGCCTTTACTGATGGCGATGAAGTTATAGAATCATTGCAAGAGAGAATTACAGGAAGAAATGCAGCAGAAACCATATACGCAGACAATGGAGATGTTATTGTTAAAGCGAATCATATGATAACTCCTAAACGTGCTGCTAAAATCATGGATACTAAAGCTATAAAAAAAGAAGGACACAATGCGGCAGTAAAGATACGTACAGCTCTTACTTGTAGCTCAAAACTAGGACTTTGTTCAAAATGCTATGGTTCGAACCTAGCTACTGGTGAAGCAGTACAGGTTGGAGAAGCAGTTGGAATTATTGCTGCTCAATCGATTGGAGAGCCAGGAACTCAGCTTACTATGCGTACATTCCATACAGGTGGTGTAGCTGGATCAGATATTACACAAGGTCTTCCTCGTGTCGAAGAACTTTTTGAAGCTAGAAAGCCTAAAGGTTTAGCAATAATAGCAGAGTTTAATGGAAAAGTTTCAATTAAAGACACAAAGAAAAAACGAGAAGTAATCATTGAAAACTCTGAAACTGGAGAATCAAAGAACTATTTAATACCTTACGGATCCAGAATAAAAGTATCTGAAGGTGATAATATAGAAGCAGGAGATGAACTTACAGAAGGTAGTGTGAATCCTCATGACATCTTAAAGATTAAAGGTATGCGAGCGGTTCAAGACTATATGCTAAAAGAAGTACAAAGAGTATATCGACTACAGGGTGTTGAAATTAATGATAAGCACATAGAAGTAATAGTTCGTCAAATGTTAAAAAGAGTTAGAATAGAAGAAATTGGAGATGCTGACTTGTTACCAGGAAAGTTAGTTGAAAAGTTCGACCTTAAAGAAGTAAATGATAAGATGAAAGAAGAAGGTTTGGAAGAAGCAACAGCGACACAAGTAATGCTAGGAATTACCAAGGCTTCCCTTGCAACAAACTCATTTTTATCTGCGGCTTCATTCCAAGAAACAACAAAAGTATTAACAGAAGCTGCTATTCATGGTAAGGTTGATCCTTTAATAGGTCTAAAGGAAAATGTTATAATAGGTAAACTAATCCCAGCAGGAACGGGAATGAAAAGATATCAAAATATTCAACTAGATACAGACCTAGATGAAGAAATAGATATATCAGAAGATAATTTAAATGAAGAAGACTTTGAGTTTGGTTTAATAGAGAATACAAATGAAGAAACAATAGAAGAAACTCTCGAAATCAACCTAACAGAAGAATAGTATATTTACTATAATTAAAAAAAGTCTAAGTAATAACTTAATATTTAAAGTATATATTAATGGAGTGGGATACTTCCTGCTCCATTATTTATATAAGATAAATACTTGCTTAAAAAACATCTTGACAATGTTTTGCACAAGAAGTATAA